>DASYZR010000120.1 GCA_035945995.1 bacterium | reverse complement strand
CGACGAGCGCATCGTCATCTTCAACACCGGCGCGGGGTTGAAATACGTCGATTTGGTCCGGACGGAGCTGCCCGAATTCGAACCGGCGGAGCCGCCCGCGGCGCTGCGCGCGTAGGATGACGAGGCACCCTGCGGCGGGTCGCACGCCGCGCCGCCGGCCGCACGCCGCCCGGGGACCCCGCGGCGCCGGGGGCTCATGGCGCGACGTCGCGCGCGCCGCCGCGTCCCTGGTCGTCGTGCGCGGCGTGCTGGACGATCCGGCGGGACAGGCGTGGCGGGACCTGGTGGGCGCCCTTGCCCGTGAGGCGCCCGACGCCGAGCGGGCCGCGGCCGCGTATGCCCGGTTGTTCACGCTGCTGGCCGCCGAGGCCGAGCTCGCCTCCGGGCCGCTGGTCGGCGACGTCTGGCAGACGCACCTGATTGGACGGCTTCTCGACGACGACAACCCGTTCAGCCACAAGGCCGAACGCGCGCCGTGGGGCGCGCTCGGCCCGGCCCTCGTGCTGCAGGTGCGGACCGATCTCGCCGCGCTGGCCGTCTGCCACGGCCGGGGCGGTGCGCCGCTCTTCGACGCGGCGGCCCGGCTGATCGGCCGTCCGGCCGTGGCCTGGGATGCGTTCCGGCCGCTCGACGGCGCCGGGCTGCCGCCGGCGCGCATGCGCATGATGCGCCGCGTCCACGCCGCGCGCGACTGGCCGGCGCTCGCGCGCGATCTGGCGGCGTATTTCGCCTCCGAAGGCGTCGGGCTGTTCGGCCGGTACCGGACGTTCCGGTGGGTGCGTGACGCCGGGTTCCCCGGCGGGGGACTCGAAGGCGTCGCGGCCGCCGACCCGGTGCGCCTGGCGGACCTCGTGGACTACGAGCTGGAGCGCGAGCCGGTGATCGACAACACGCGGCAGTTCGTGGCGGGCGGCCCCGCGAACAACGTGCTGCTGTACGGCGATCGGGGCACCGGCAAGTCGTCGACGATCAAAGCGCTCGCCAACGAATACGCCGGCGCCGGGCTGCGGTTGATCGAAGTCGCGAAGGACCATCTGGCCGACTATCCGCACATCCTCGCGCCGCTGCGCGGCCGGCGCGAGCGGTTCATCCTGTTCATCGACGACCTGTCGTTCGACGAGCACGAGACCCAGTACAAGGCGCTGAAGGCCGTGCTCGAGGGCGGGGTGGAGGCGCGTCCGGAGAACGTCGTGCTGTACGCGACCAGCAACCGCCGCCGCCTCGTCGCCGAACGCTTCTCCGACCGGCAGCGCGCCTCGCTCGAGGACGAAGTGAATCCGCAGGAGGCCGCCGAGGAAAAGCTGTCGCTCGCGGACCGCTTCGGGATTCACGTGCCGTTCCTCGTGCCGGATCAGGACCGCTATCTTCGGATCGTGGACGGGCTGGCGACGCGGTACGCCCTCGAGGTCTCCCGCGAGGAGCTGCACCGGCGCGCGCTCACCTGGGCGCAGTGGCACAACGGCCGCTCGTGCCGCGCCGCCCGTCAGTTCGTCGACGCCCTGCGGGGCGAGGCGGTGGTCCGGGCTACTGAAGCAGCGTCAGGAGGATCGCGATCGTCAGCGGACTCGCGAGCGTCGTCACGACCACGGCGCCGCTGACGAGCGCCGGCGCGACGCCGAATTCCGACGCCCAGATCGCCGCCGTCACGGCGGTGGGCAGGCTCGACTGCAGGATGCTGGTCTGGCGCGCGACGCCCTCGAGACCGACCCACGGCGCGGTCACCCACGCCAGCACCGGGGCCAGGACGAGGCGCATGACGGTCGCCGCCGTGATCACCGGCCACTCCCCGTCGGGCCGCACCTGCGCCAGTTGGAGCCCGATCAGCAGCAACATCACCGCTACGGCGCCGTTCGCGAGCAGCTCCGCCGCCTTGGCGATCGGCGCCGGCGGCACGACGCCGACGGCGTCCAGCAGCAGCCCGACCGCGACGGCGTAGGTGATCGGGAGACGCGCCAGGGCCAGAAGCGCGCGGCGCGCGCCCGATTCCACCTGCGCGGCCAGGTATGCCGCGAGCATGTTGGTCACCACCGCCTGTACCGCGAAGAACGCGAGCGCGGCGGCCAGCCCCCGCTGCCCCCACGCGAAGAGCGCGAGCGGGAGGCCGGCGTTGCCGGCGTTGCTGAAGAGCGTCGCGAGCAAGAGCGCCGTCCGGCGCGTGCGGTCCCAGCCGAAGGCGAGCGCGGCGCCGACGGCGACGACCCCGATGACCACCAGCTGAATCACGATGTAGGCCGCCATCCGGGCGAGCACGGTGTGATCGCGGGTGGCGGTGGTCACCGCGTAGAACGCGATCGCCGGCGCGAGGACGGCAACCGAGAGCGACGTGAGCGGCTGCGCTTCGACGAGGCGGCCGCGGCCGAGCGCGTAGCCCGCGGCGCCGATGAGGAGTACCGGCCCGATGACGTCGCTGAAGACCGCGAGCAGCGCGGTCAGGTCCGGATCACCTGGACCAGCTCGATGAGAGTTCCCGCGCTCCGAGGCTCCAGAAAGACCCCGAGCGCGCCGCCCGCATCCCGCCGCGGCCGGGGCTCGAGCGTCCGCAGGCCGGCCGCCGCGAGTTCGCCGATGGCGGCGTGGAGATCGGCGACCTCGAAGGCGATGTGGTGGGGGCCTTCGCCGCGGTCGCGGAGGGCCGCCGCCCACATCGTTCCCTCCGAGACCGGCTGGATCAAGTGCAGGAGCGTCTCACCGGCGCCGAGCAGCGCCACCTTCGCCTCGCCGCGGTACTCTTCGACGCCCAGCACCTCGAGATCGAGGCCGGCGCGGTACGTCTCCGCGGCCGCGTCGGCGTCGCGGACGATGATGCCCAGGTGATGGATGCGCAGAATCGCCGGCATTCGTTCATGCCGGTTCGTCCATGCACCCGCGTCTCCTGCCCTGTGCCCCGCCGGCGGCGGGGCCGGAGCAAAGAGGAAGCGCCGCGGCGAGGTGTCGAAGTGCGGAACCCCAGCGTCCCCGCGCGTGGTGGCCCGCGCTCCGCTCCTCGACGCGTTCTGATGGGAGGGATCCAATGGCCGGATACGCGATCGTCGATTCAGAGAAGATCAACTCGGACGTGACCTACGAGCCGCCGCTTGTCATCGCGTTCGGCGTGGACAAGCACAGCGTCGGCTCTCGCACGATCACGATGGGGCGGACGCGCATCCCCCCCGGAGGCCGGAATCAGGCGCACCATCACACGTGCGAGGCGTCGTTCTTTATCCGGAAGGGACGGCTCCGGCTGTACATGGGTGACGACCGGCGGGAATTCATCGTCACGGAAAATCAGTTCGTCTACATTCCGGCCGGCGTCGTGCACGGGCTGCAGAACCTGAGCGACACGGAAACCGCGGAACTGGTCTTCACTTACGGCAATTGTCCGAGCAAGGACGACGCGGGCACGGTCTTCGTGGAGCAGCCCTGGAACGTCACTGCCGAGGCCGGTGCGGCCTCCGTCGCGGACGCGGCCGATCGGCCACGGCGGGGTGACGACGCGAACGCCGCCGGCGCGCCGCGGACGGCGCGGTAGCCGGTCCGGGCGGAGGGGGAGCATGCCGTTTCACAAGTGGGACGCGCTGCCCAGCGAAGTCATTTCGCCGGACTATTCGACGGCGACCGGCGGGACCGTGACCGGCGCGATCATCGAAGTAGGCCGCTACCGCATGGCCGGCGGGACGGGGGCCGACCCCCACAGGCATCCCAACGAGCAGATCATCTACGTGCTGCAGGGGAGGCTCCGCGCGCGGGTCGGCGGCGAGGAGCGTGTCGTCGAGGCCGGCGAGGTGATCCACGTACCGCCCAACGTCGTGCACGAGATCCGCGCGCTCGAGGACAGCATGTTCCTCAGCAGTAAGAACCTCGTGGACGGGAAGGGCAGCAAGGGCTGGTCGGCCGCGGCGCCGGTGCGGTCCTGATACCGGCGGTCCGCCAGGCGGTCCGGTAGAGGAGGCGGGAACGGTGCCGTTTTTCCGATTCGACGCGCTTCCGCCCGAGTACGTCACGCCCAAGTATTCCAAGGCCTTCGGTCCCCTCGTCGCCGGCGGACAGATCGAAGTCGGGCGTCTGCGCTTCGGCAAGGGCGAGGGCGCCGTGCAGCACGCGCACCCTCAGGAGCAGATCATGGTCGTGCTGCGAGGACGGCTCCGCGCGACGGTCGACGGCGCGACCGAGGAACTCGGCCCCGGGGAGGGATTTCTCGTGTCCCCCAATGTGCCCCACCAGGTCACCGCGGTCGAAGACACGGAAGTGCTGAGCTGCAAGGGACTCGTGGACGGCCGCGGACACAAGATATGAACTGGGGGGGCACGGCGCGGCGGTGAGCGGTTCGGCGGGGGAAGGCGGGATGATCGTCGAATGGGACGCGGGCATCCGCATGGATGACGGCGTCGTCGTGCGGGCCGACATTTTCCGGCCGGACGGCGACGGGCGTCATCCCGTGCTGCTGACGTACGGGCCGTATGCCAAGGGCCTGCCGTTTCAGCAAGGGTACCCCGACCAATGGAACCGCCTCGTCGAGCAGCACCCCGACGTGCTCCACGGCTCCTCCGGACGCTACCAGAGCTGGGAGACGCCCGATCCCGAAAAGTGGGTGCCGGACGGCTACGTCTGCGTGCGCGTCGACTCGCGCGGCGCCGGACGCTCGCCCGGGTTCCTCGATCCGTTCTCGCCGCGCGAGACCCGCGACCTCTACGACTGCATCGAGTGGGCCGGGGCGCAGCCGTGGAGCAACGGCCGCGTCGGCCTCGCGGGGATCTCGTACTATGCGATCAACCAGTGGCACGCGGCCGCGCTGCAGCCGCCGCATCTCGCCGCGATCTGTCCCTGGGAAGGCGCGGCGGACTGGTATCGCGACATGACGCGCCACGGCGGGATCCTCTGCGATTTCTGGGGCAACTGGATGAAGAAGCAGGTGGTGACGGTCCAGCACGGCGTGGGCGACCGCGGTCCGGTCAATCCCAACACCGGAGAACCGGTCGCCGGTGCGGACACGCTGTCCGACGGACAACGCGCGGCGAACCGCGTCGATCTGCGCGGCGCCGCCCTCGCCCGGCCGCTCGACGGGGCGTATTATCGGGAGCGCTCTCCCGATTGGTCGCGCGTGACCGTGCCGCTGCTCTCCGCGGCGAACTGGGGCGGCCAGGGGCTGCATCCCCGCGGCAACTTCGAGGGGTTCCTGCGGGCCGCTTCCGCCCGGAAGTGGCTCGAAGTGCACGGGCTGGAGCACTGGACGCACTTCTACACCGATTACGGCCGGACGCTGCAGCGGCGGTTCTTCGATTGTTATCTCAAGGGCGTCCGAAACGGCTGGGAAGACCAGCCGCGCGTGCTGTTGCAGATCCGGCACCCCGACCGGTTTGAGCAGCGGGCGGAGGACGCCTGGCCGATTCCACGGACGCAGTGGACGCCCTGGTACTTGGACGCGCGCGCGCGGACGCTGTCCGCGCGACCGGTCGAGCCGGCCGCCAGCGCGATCTACGACGCGCTCGGGCCGGGGATCGTCTTCTCGACCCCGCCGTTCCCGGACGCGACCGAGATCACCGGCCCGGCGGCGGCCCGCCTGTTTCTGTCGTCGAGCACGACCGACGCGGATGTCTTTCTCGTGCTGCAGGCGTTCGACGCGGCGGGCCGGGAGATCGACTTTCAGGGCGCGCTCGATCCGCACACGCCGATCGGCAACGGATGGCTCCGCGCGTCGCATCGCCAGCTCGATCCCGACCTGTCGACACCGTGGCGGCCCTACCATGCGCACGACCGCGCCGAGCCGCTCACGCCCGGCCGGGTCTACCAACTGGACGTGGAGATCTGGCCGACCTCGATCGTCGTCCCGGCGGGCGGCCGTCTCTCGCTCGCGATCCTCGGCCGCGACTTCGAGCGGCCGGGGCCCAGCCTCGAGATGCAGTCGTTCGTGACGCCCTTCCGCGGATCCGGACCCTTCGTGCACACGGATCCCGACGATCGGCCGGCCGCGGTCTTCGGCGGCCAAAACACCGTGCATACCGGAGGATCCAACGCCGCCTTTGTAGTGCTGCCGGTGATCCCGCATTGACGCCGGTCGCCGGCTGAACACGCGGCCGGCCACATTGGGGGTGGGGCGGATGCGCAGGCGGACGTTGCTCGCGTCGGCGGTGGGAGCGCTCACGGCCAATGCCATCGACCGCATGATGCCGGGGCGATGGGGTTCGGGGTCGGGCTCGGTTGCATTCGCCCAGGTGAGTCCCGGCGGTCCGCAAGGACGCTGGATCCCACCGTTGGCGCCGGTTCCCCAGCCGACAGAAGAGCTGGCCGGCGCCGCCGCAAACGGGAAGCTGTACGCGACGCAGGGCCTGCTGCCCGGCTTTAGGCCGGCGGGCCTGGTCTACGAGTACGATCCGGCGGTCAACACGTGGACCAAGAAACAACCGATGGCCCACGCGACCCATCACGCGGCGGTCGCCGTCTTCAACAACAGGATCTACGTCTTCGGCGGCTTCGTCCTGCCGCAGTCCGGGCCCCCCGGCTGGGTGGCCGTCAACGACGCCTGGGAATACGAGCCGGCCTCCGACGCGTGGCGGCGGCGGGCGCCGATGCCGACGGCGCGCGGGGCCGCGGGCGCCGCGGTCGTCAACGGCCGGATCTACGTCGTCGGCGGGGCGGGGCCGCTGCCGAATTCGCGCGATCAGGCGATCCGCCCGGGCGGGCCGCAGCAGTCGCTCGGCACGGTGGAAGAATACGATCCGGTGGCCAACCGGTGGCGGCCGCGCCGCCCGATGCCGACGGCGCGCAATCACCTGGCGGTCGAGGGCGCCGGCGGCAGAGTCTACGCGATCGGAGGCCGGCTCGGCGGCGCGTTCATCATCGCGATGCCCGGCAACGTCGACCTCACGCAGGAGTACGATCCGGTGACGGACGTGTGGCTCACCAAGGCGGCCATGCCCACCGCGCGCAGCGGAGTCAGCTCCGCCGCGCTCGGCGGCTTCATCTACGTCGCGGGCGGGGAATTGCGGACGTACGAGTACCTCGCCGCGTACCGGGCCTTCGAGGCGTACGATCCGGCCGGAGACGTCTGGTACCGGCTGCCGCCGATGCCGATCCCGCGGCACGAGGCGGCGATGGCGGCGCTCGGCAACCGCATCCACGTGATCGGCGGCGACGTCCAGTCCGCGATCGTGCCGCCGCCGGCCGGCGTTAATTTTGTGGCGGCGCAGCACGATGCGTTCGAGGTGGCCGCCTGACCTCCGCCGAATGACATGGACCTCGGGGGAGGGCCGGGAGGCCACGCCCGCAGATGACGGTGCAGGAGGCGAGTTCGGCTGTGACGCCGCGCCGCGCCGTCGCCCGGCGGGGATGGGGCAGCCGGGCGCTCGGATCGTACGAGTCGGCGATTTACGCGGCGCTGTTCCTCGTCGTCGTCGTGGTGTCGCTCGCGGCGCCGCGATTCCTGTCGTCCGACAACCTCTTTGAAGTCGCGCGCAACTTCTCGTTCATCGCCGCGGCGGGCGTCGGCGAGGCGATCGTGATTATCGCGGGCGGCGGCGGGATCGATCTTTCCGTGGGATCCGTCATGGGGCTCGGCGGCGTCGCGACCACCAAGCTCCTCGGGCTCAACATGGGGCTCGTGCCCGCGATCGTCCTGGGCGTCGGGGCCGGCTGGGCGTGCGGGGCGGTGAACGGGTTCCTTGTGACCAAGGCCCGGATGACCCCGCTCATCCCGACGCTCGGCATGCTGTCGATCGCCCACGGTCTCGCGCTCGTCATCACGCAGGGCTACCCGCTGTCGTCGCTCGGCCCCGCCGGATCGGCGTTCGTGGCGCTGGGCGCCGGATACCTCGGCCCGGTGCCCAATCCGGTGGTGTACATGGCCGTGGTGGTGTTCATGGGCTGGTTCGTCCTCACGCATACGCCGTTTGGCTACAATCTCTACGCCGTCGGCGGCAGCGACGAGGCGAGCCACCTCAGCGGGATCCGCGTCGCCCGAGTGCGCCTCGCGGCCTATATGATCAGCGGGGCGCTGGCGGCCCTGACGGGCATCCT
This sequence comes from bacterium, assembly GCA_035945995.1. Classification (NCBI taxonomy): domain Bacteria; species bacterium. The sequence continues at coordinate 64,848 of DASYZR010000120.1, read as the reverse complement.
GCTGGCCGCCCGGCTCTCCGTCGGGGATGCCACCACGGGACAGGGCGAGGAACTCAACGTGATCGCCGCCGCGGTCATCGGGGGCGTGAGCCTCCTCGGCGGCCAGGGTTCCGTGCTCGGCCTGTTCGCAGGAGCCGCGCTGATCGGCGTGCTCCTGAACGCGATGGTGCTGATCGGCGTCCCGGCGTTCTGGCAGGAGGTGGTGATTGGGACCACGATCATCGTCGCGGTGCTCCTGGACCGGCTGCGGATCCGGCTGAGCCGCGACTAGCCCGGCCGGCACCGGGGATCACAGACGACGTACCGAACACACTCATCACACGCACGATGACAGAAGAGGAGGGGTGAATATGTGCAGGTGGCGGGTTTCTGGGGCGGCCGTCCTGGCCGTCCTGCTGGCGGGCTCGTTGGTGCTCGGCACATCCCCGGCCCGCGGCGCGAAGCGCCTGGTGTTCGCGGTCGTGCCGAAGGCGATCAACAACCCGTTCTACAACGAGGTCCGGCGGGGATGTGAAGATGAAGCCAGGAAGCTCGGCGTGACGTGCGATTTTACGGGGCCGACGGTCACCGAGATCCAGCCGCAGATGCAGGTGTTGGAGAGTCTGGTCCAGCGGCACGTGGACGGAATGGCGATCGCCCCGGTCGACGGCAAGGCGGCGGTGCCGCTCATCGACAGCGCCATGGGCAAGGGGATCGCGGTCGTGACGTTCGATTCCGACGCGGCGCCGGGATCGAAGCGCCTGGCGTTCATCGGGACCGACAACTACGCCGGCGGCGTCGCCCTCGGGAAGCAGTTCGCGCGGGCCCTGCCCGGCGGCGGCAAGTACGTGATCATCACGGGCGGACTTGGCGCGGAGAACCTCAACGAGCGGATCAAGGGAGTCCACGACGGCCTCAAACAGGCCGGCGTCGCCGCGAAGTTCATCGAACAGTCCGGATCGCCGTTCCCGTGCAACGATGACGTCAACCGGGCGGTGCAGCTCATCGAGCAGGCCATCATCGCGCACCCGGATCTGGCCGGGGTCGTGCCGGTCGGGGGGTGGCCGCTGTTCGCGCCCGAGGCGTTCAAGCAGGCGCTGAAGCCGAAGACGGCGGCGATGGCCGCGGGGAAGTTCGCGATCGTCTCCTTCGACACGCTGCAGCAGGAGCTGCAGCTGCTGAAGGCCGGCTACGTGAGCGCGCTCGTCGGCCAGCGGCCCTACGAGATGGGCGCGGACAGCATCCTTGCCCTCAACAACTATGTCACGAAGAAGGTCAAGCCGCAGGATCCTTGGCACACCGGTCTCGACGTGGTGACGAAGGTCAACGTCGCCCAGTTCCTCAAGTAGTCGCATGACGCCGCCTGTCGTGGAGCTGCGGGCCATCGAGAAACATTTTGGCGCGATCCACGCGCTCCGCGGGGTCGACCTTGAGCTGTGGCCCGGGGAAGTGCTGGGGCTGGTCGGCGACAACGCCGCCGGCAAGTCGACGTTGATGAAGATCCTGTCCGGCGCGATCCCCCCGGACGCCGGCCACATCGTGTTCCGGGGCGCGCCGGTTCGTTTCGATTCGCCCGCCGACGCCCGGTTGCGTGGAATCGAGATGGTCTACCAGGACTTCGCGTTGTGCAACAATCTCGACATCGCGCAGAACGTCTTCCTGGGACGGTGGCCGCTGCGCGGCCGCTTCCTGGTCGACCGCCGGGCCATGCAGCGCTCCGCGGAGGCGATGCTGGCCCGGCTGCGCATCGACGTGCCGTCGGTCGCGCTGCAGGTGCGCCATCTGTCGGGCGGGCGGCGCCAGAGCGTGGCGATCGCGCGCGCCCTGTCGTTCGATCCCGCCGTCCTGATCCTCGACGAGCCCACCGCGAACCTCTCGCCCGGCGCGACCCACGAGGTGCTGGCGTTGGTGGCGGACCTCAAGCGGCACAACGTCGGCGTGATCCTGATCAGCCACCGACTGCAGGAAGTCTTCGCGATCGGCGACCGCGTCGCGGTGCTCAAGCAGGGACGCCACGTCGGCACGCGGCGGGTCCGCGACTCGACCGAGGACGAGATCCTTGAACTGATCGTCACCGGAGGCCGTGCCGCCGCGGCCGAGCCGGGCGGCGCGTCGTCATGAACACGGGCGATGGATCCCGCGACGCGCGTACGCCTGGGTAGGTCCGCCCTCCAGGTCACGCGTCTCGGCCTGGGCACCGCCCCGCTGGGGGGCCTGTTCGCCTCCGTCGGCGACGCGGACGCATCGGCCGTCCTCGCGCGCGCCTACGCCGAAGGCCTTCGGCTGTTCGATACCGCGCCGCTGTACGGCAGCGGTCTGGCCGAGCGCAGAGTCGGATCGGCGCTGCGGGAGCGCCCGCGGGATGAGTTCGTGCTCGCGACGAAGGTGGGGCGTCTTCTTCGCGCCGGCGCGCCGCCCGACCGGACGCAGTTTCGCGACGGCCGGCCCCTGTATCAGGGCGCCCTCCCGTTCAATCCCGTCTTTGACTTCTCGTACGACGGCGTGCTCCGCTCCATGGACGAAAGCCTCGAGCGGCTCGGGCTCGGGCGAATCGACATCCTGCACATTCATGATCCGGACGACCACTACGATGAGGCGCGCGCCGGCGCGTATGCGGCGCTGGCCCGGCTGCGCGGCGAGGGGGTGATCGGGGCTGTCGGCGTGGGCATGAACGGGACCGCCGTGCTGCTGCGCTTCGCGCGGGAGACCGACGTCGACTGCTTCCTCGTGGCGGGGCGGTACACGCTGCTGGATCAGAGCGCGCTGCCGGACCTGCTGCCCGTGTGTCTGGCCCGGGGCATCGCCGTCATCGCGGGCGGCGTGTTCAACAGCGGCATCCTGGCGGCGCCCGCGCCGGACGCCCCGTTCGACTACGGCCCGGCCGCTCCCGAGGTGATCGCCAAAGCGCGGCGGCTCGAGGCGCTGTGCGCCGAGCACGGCGTGCCGCTGGCCGCGGCGGCGCTCCAGTTTCCGTTCGGCCATCCGGCCGTCACCGCGGTGGTGGTCGGGTGCCGGTCCGAGCACGAACTGGCGGACAACGTGCGCATGTTTCGCCGTCCCATACCCGCGTCGCTGTGGGACGGTCTCCGCCGGGCACGTCTGCTCCCGGACGATGTCCCGGTGCCGCCCGAAGCCGCCTGAGACCCCAGCCTGCGGTGATCGACGCCCATCAGCATTTCTGGGATCCGTCCACGGCGGACTACCCGTGGATGACGGGCGACTTCGCGGCCGTCCGGCGCCGCTTCGGCCCCGAAGATCTGCGTCCGCTGCTGGCGGAATGCGGTGTGGACCGCACCATCCTCGTGCAGACCCGCGCGAGCCTCGAGGAGTCGCGCGAGTTCCTGGCCATCGCGTGCCGGACGGACTTCATCGCCGGTGTCGTGGCCTGGGTGGACTTGAGCGCGTCCGACGTGGCGGGGCAACTCGAGATGCTCCGGTCGTCGGCCGGGGGAAGGCGGCTCGTCGGGGTCCGCCACCAGGTGCACGATGAGGCAGACCCCGAGTGGCTGCTGCGCCCCGGCCTTCGCCTGATCGTGGATCATCTCGCCAAGCCGCCGCTGCGGACGGGGGCACTCGGAGAATGGGCGGCCGCGCTCGCTCCGCTCGCCGCGTACGGCAATGTCTGGTGCAAGCTCTCCGGGCTGATCGCCGAGGCGGACTGGCGCCGGTGGCGCCCCGATGACCTGACCGGGTGCGTACGGGAGGCGCTGGCGTGGTTCGGGGCGGACCGGCTCATGTTCGGCTCGGATTGGCCGGTGTGTCTGCTGGCCGGGACGTACGCCGAGGTGCTCGACGCGGCGCGCCATGCCCTGGGCGATCTGCCGGGCGCGGCGCGGGAGAAAATCTTCGGCGCCAATGCCGCGGCGGCGTATCGGCTCCGGCCGTACGGACGGCCCGCATGACCGGGCCCCGGCGTTCCGGCGGCGCCGGAGGGTGTGCGACAGCCCAAAACGAAGTTCCGTGCGACCGGGTCGACGTCCGATGGGTGCGTCTGCGTCGGCCGATCACGATCGCTCGACGGGGGGACGGTAACGTGCTGCGACGTTCCGCGGCGCTGGTCTGCGCAATCGCATGTACCCTCGTCGCCGGCGCGGTGGGGCGGGCGGCCCCCATGCCGACCACGGTGACGCTGATCACCGTCACCAACATGCTCCACACGCCCGAATTCGTGGCGGTCGAGAAGGGGTTCTTTCTCAAGCACGGGATCAACGTGAAGTTTATCCACACCCAGACGGGCGCCGAGGCCAATGCCGCCATGGAATCGGGCGCCGCGCAGTTCACGGACACCGGCGTGACGTCGGTCCAGGCGGCGCGCGAGGCCGGGCTCAAGGTGTTCATGGCCGTGCCGGTCCTGAACGACGCCACCACCGAGTACGGCGACAGTCCGCTGGCCGTCGTCGCCCGGGCGGACAGCGGGATCAAGCCCGAGGACGCGCGGAGCTTCGCCGGCAAGAAGGTCGGGCTGGTCCGGGGCGGCACGGCGGACGTGTGGCTGACGACGTGGCTGACGAAGCAGGGCGTCGATCCGAAGCAGGTCGGCTACTTGAACGTCGAGCCGGGATCCCAGCTCGTCACGATCCAGAACAAGAACGTCGATGCCATCGCCACGTGGGAGCCCTTCCAGACGGTGATCCTCGAGACCATGGGGCCGCAGGCCGTGCTGATCAAGCGCGGGGGCCCGATCCTGGGCTACATCCTCGGCGTCGGGACCACCGAGGCGTACGCGCAGAGCCACGCGGCGATCGTCCAGGACGTCGCCGACGCGATCGCCGAGACCTCGTTCTGGATCCGCACCCATCCCGGGGACGCCGCCCAGGTGGTGACGCACTGGATTCCCGGGCTCGACGCGAAAGTGGCCGCGGATGCCATCAAGCACATCCCCTTCGATCCGCGGGTCAGCGGCTGCACGGTCAAGGCGTTTGCCGCGGCGACGCAGCTGCTCTACGAGCAGCACAAGATCAAGGCACTCATGCCCGCCGACCAGCAGCTGACCGACCGTTTCGCGAAGCAGACCCAGGCGCTGTACCCGGGGCTGTTCCGCGACCTCAAGCCGATCCCGGCGTCGTGCGGCCGCTAGGGGCGCCTCGTCCGAGGTGATCCTGCCGGCGCACGGCGCGCAGGCTGGCGCCGCACCGGCGGCGGTCAAGATCCGGGTCGCCGGCCTTCGCCATCAGTATCGGAGCAACGACGGCCGCCAGGTGCCGGCGCTCGACCACGTGTCGTTCGAGGTGGCGGAAGGCGAGCTGGTGACGGTCGTCGGCCCGAGCGGGTGCGGCAAGTCGACGCTCATCCACATTATCGCGGGGTTGATCCGGCCCGCCGCCGGCGACCTGTTCGTCGACGGCCGGCGCGTTCGCGGCCCCGGGAGCGACCGGGGCGTGGTGTTCCAGGAACTCGCGATCCTGCCCTGGCGCACGGTCCGGCGCAACATCGGGCACGGCCTCGAGATCGCCGGCGTCCCGGGGCCGGCACGGGAGACGATCGTCGCCCGCTACATCGACCTCGTGGGACTGCGCGGGTTCGAAGACCGCTACCCGCACGAGCTGTCCGGCGGCATGAAGCAGCGTGTGGCGGTGGCGCGGACGCTGGCCCCCGATCCCAACGTCATCCTCATGGACGAGCCGTTCGCCGCCGTGGATGCCCAAACACGGATCACGCTTCAAGAAGAATTGCTCCGGATCTCCGTCGTCACGAAGAAGACGATCCTGTTCGTCACGCACAGCGTCGATGAGGCGGTGTTCCTCGGCGACCGCGTGATGGTCCTGACGCGCCGCCCCGGGACGGTCAAGGAGTCGGTGACGGTCCCGCTGCCGCGCGGCGCGCGGTCCTGGGACGTCGTCAACCGCGACGGCCGGTTCCTGGAGGTCCGCGACCACGTGCTGCAGTCCGTGAGGACCGAAGTCACGAGTCCGGAGGCGGCGCAGGCCGCGAGACGCCCCGGAGCGCAATGAAAGCGAAGCCGACTGCGCCGGTGCTCGGGCCGGTACCGACGGGTCTCGACGTACGATCGACGCCGTGGTGGCCCGCGGCGCTCGACGCGGCCCGCCGGACGGTGGCGCCCTTCCTCCTGCTCCTCGCCGTGTGGTGGGCCGCCGCGATCGTCCTGCACCCCGGCCCCGCGGTCCTGCCCTCGCCGGCCGCCACGGCGCGGGCGGCCGGGCCGCTGCTGGCGGAAGGGATCCTGCCGGATTATGCGGCGGCGAGTCTCAAGCGGATCGCGGTCGGCGGAGGACTCGCCGTCCTGCTCGGCGTCCCCGTCGGCCTCGTGCTCGGTTCGAACCGCACGCTCGCCATCACCTTCACGCCCTTCCTGAAATTCTTCCAGTCGCTCTCCGGGATCGCCTGGCTGCCGATGGTGGTCGTGTGGTTCGGGTTCACCGAGAAGACGATCCAGGCGGTCATTCTCTATACCGCCTTCTTTCCGATCGTCTTCAACACCATGACCGGACTCCGGACGGTCCCGGCCCACCTTGCCGACGCCCTCCGCACCATGGGCGCCGGCCGGCGGCGGCTGATCACGGACGTCTGGCTTCCCGGCGCGCTTCCGAGCATCATCGTCGGCGTCCGGCTCGGCGTCGCGTACGGGTGGCGCGCGCTCATCGCGGGCGAGATGGTGGCCGGCGTCGGAGGCATCGGCTTTCTCTTGTTTCAGTCACGGGATTTTCAACAGACCGCCCGCATCATCGACGGCATGATCGTGATCGGGCTCCTCTGGATCTTTCTCGACGCGGGGTTCCTCCGGCCGCTCGAACGCTGTACCATCGAGCGCTGGGGGATGGTGCAGCGGTGAAACGGGTCGAGTCCGCCCTGGGCGCGCTGCCGTTCCTCGCGCTGGTGGCGGCGTGGTGGCTGGCGTCGCACTCCGGCCGGTTCAGCGCCGGGGCGCTGCCGCGGCCCGAGAGCGTGCTCGGCGCGGCGCGGACGCTCCTGTCCGACGGAACGCTCGCGGCCGACATCCTGGCCAGTCTCGCCCGGCTCGCGCTGGGCGCCACCGTGAGCATCGTCCTCGCGGTCGGTCTCGGCATCCTGGCCGGACTCAACCGGGTGCTCGGCGATCTGCTCCTTCCGCTTGCCGCGTTCTTCAGCGCGGTGAGCGGCATCGCGTGGATCCCGCTCGCGATCATGTGGTTCGGGCTCGGGACGGTCGCCGTGACCTTCGTGATCTGGAATTCGATCTTCTTTCTCGTCTTCTTCAACACCGTGCTCGGCATCCGGTCGGTGCCGCGGATCATGGAGCAGGCGATCCGGACGCTCGGCGGCGGGCCCCGCGTGCTCATCCTGCAGGTCTTCCTGCCGGGGGCGCTGCCCTACATCGTCGCGGGCATCCGCAGCGGGTTGGGCTTCGGGTGGCGGGCGCTGGTCGCGGCCGAGTTGATCGCGGCGACGAGCGGGCTCGGGTTCCTGATCTTCGATGCGAGCCACTACTTCCGGACCGACGAGATCCTGGCGGGGATCGCCACCATCGGCATCCTGTGGGTCGTCATGGACAACGTGATCCTGATGCCGCTCGAGCGCCGCACCGTGAAGCGCTGGGGCACGGTGGTCGAGCCGTGAAGGGGCTCGCCATCCGCCTCCTGGTGCCGGCGATCGTGGCGGCGCTCGCGCTGGAAGCCGGGCCGCTCTACGGCGCCCTCACGGCGGAGGGCCGGCTCAGCCCCGCGCTCCGGCAGGCGCTGCGGCAGAACCAACCGCTGTATTCGGTCGCGGTGGAGTTTCCGTTCCAGCCGGAATTCTTTCACATCAACAGGCTGCAGCAGATCGGCACCGTGGCCGGCGTGGAAGGCCACCGCATCCGCGTGCTCCAGTTGACCGCGGCGCAGGTGCGGGAGATTGCGGGCTTCTACTGGGTGAAGAAGGTCGACACGCTCGAGAGCCGGCCCTAGCGGAGGCGACGGATGAACGGATCCCCAACTGAGGAGACCCTAACCCGGCGCCGTGCCGTCATCCGCCTTCTGGGCGCGATTACCGGCTTCATCGGGATCGTCCTCGGCGTCCCCCTGTTCGTGTTCCTCTTCGGGCCGACGATCCGCGGCCGGTACGCGTGGCGCTGGCTCGGCCGCTCGATCGCTCCGACCCTCGCCGCGCGAGAGCCGTGGGTGCGGGTGGGGACCATGGACTCGTTTCCGTCCGGCACGACAACGCTTGCGAAGGTGAGCGTGCCGGTGCAGGATGGGTGGATCCAGACGGACACCCCCATCGCCGTCTACGTCCATCCGACGGGACCCGACCGGGCCTCCGTCTTCGACATCCACTGCACCCACATGGGGTGCGCCGTGAGATGGAATGCCGCCGCGCAGCGGTTCTTCTGTCCGTGTCACGGCGGCGTCTTCGATGCCTCCGGACACGCCGTCTCCGGTCCTCCGCCGCGGCCGCTGGATCAGTACGCGACCAGGGTCGAGCAGGGGGTCTTGTACATGGGACACCTGACCCCAGGGGAGGCGTGACGGTGAGGCGGTTCGTAGGGTGGCTTGACGAACGCCTCGACGTCGTTCCCCTGTGGCGCGCGTTCCTGGACCGGTCCGTGCCTCGGGGCGTCGGCTGGTTCCACGTGTTCGGGAGCGCCACCCTGTTCCTGCTCACGGTCCAGATTGTGACCGGCATCTTTCTCACCGTGTACTACTCGCCCTCGGCCGATCACGCGTATCAGAGCGTCCGCTTCATCACCCAGGACGTGCCGTTTGGGGAGTTCGTGCGCGGCGTCCATCGATGGTCCGCGAGCTTCCTGGTGGTCATCGTCGGATTGCACATGCTCCGGGTGTTCCTCTATGGGGCCTACAAGTACCCGCGGGAAGCGACCTGGATCACCGGGGTCGTCTTGCTGCTGTTGGTGCTCGGGTTTTCGTTCACCGGGTATCTCCTGCCCTACGATGAGAAGGCCTACTGGGCCACGGTGGTCGGGACCAACATCGCCGGGGCCGCGCCCTTCGTCGGCGGGTGGGCGTTGCGCCTGCTCCGAGGGGGTACCGCGATCGGGGAACTGACGTTGCAGCGCTTCTACGCGTTTCACATCTGGTTGCTGCCGGCCGCGCTTCTCTTGTTTGTCGCGGTGCACCTCTTCATGGTGATCCGGCAGGGGATCGCCGCGCCGCCCCGACGCCGGCCGCTCGCCCTCGGCCCGGAAGGGCAGGGGCTTCCGCTTCGCGAGCGCTACGAGCGCGAGTACGCGATGGAGAAGCGGGCCGGCCATCCGTTCTACCTGGCGGTCCAGAAGGACGCACTCTTTGCCCTGGTCCTCTTTGTTGCGATCGGCGTGCTGGCGGTGGCCGTCGGCAGCCCGGTCGAGACCCCCGCGGATCCCAATACCACCAGTTACGTCCCGCGCCCCGAATGGTACTTCCTCGACTTCTTTCAGCTGCTCTGGTACCTCAAAGGACAGTGGGAGCCCCTGTGGATCTTTCTCGCGGTAACGGGCGTCGTGCTGCTGCTTCTGCTGCTGCCGTTCTTCGACCGCAGCCCCGAGCGCCATCCTCTGCGCCGTCCGATCGCCACGGCCTGCGCGGGCCTGGCGGTCGTCGGCGTCCTCGGGCTGACCTACCTCGGAATCATCGCTCCCGCGCCGGCCGCCCGCACGACCGCCGTCCCCACCCCCGCGGCCGCGCCGGCGGCGGCCGCCGCCGGCGCCCGGCAGTTCCAGGTCCAGGGATGCGTCAATTGCCACACGATCGCCGGCGTGGGCGCCAATGTCGGTCCGGATCTCACGCACGTCGGCGCGAGGCTCGGCCGGACGGACATCCAGACGACGATCACGCACGGGAAAGACGGCATGCCGGCGTTCACCACGCTCGGCCCGTCCGACCTCCATGCGCTGCTCGATTACCTCCAATCGCTGAAGTAGGTCGCGCCGTTGGCCCCCCGGCAGGGGGCAGACCCGTTCACGGCCCCGGCGCCATCGGCGCCACCGTCACGCCGCGCACGCCGTGGGACGCGATGAGCCGCGCCACGAGCCCGGAGGCCTTCGCCTCCTCGACGAACTCCCGCAGGTAGCTCACGCCCGCCTCGCCGCGGGCGCGCGGCGTCCCGATCGATTGCTGCACGCCGGTCACCTGGCCGTCGAGGACGCGCGACCCCCGCAGCGCCGCGGCGTCGGCGATCAGCCGAGGCCTCAGGCCCGCCAACGCGTCCAACTTCTCGTCGACGAAGAGGCGGTATGACGCCCCGATGCCCCGGGCGCGCACGAGCGTCGCGTGCGTGAGCGTGCGACTGAGAAAGAGGTCGTAGGCGCTCTCGCCCGAGACCGCGATCCGGACCCCTGCGCGGTCCACATCCGCAAGCGTCCGGATCGGCGAGCCCGCCGGCACGAGATACGTCACGGGGATCTCGAGGTACGCCGGGCTAAAAGCGATCTCGGCGGCGCGCCGCGGCTCGTTGCCGAGGAACCCGATGTCCCACACGTCCTCGGTCGCGGCGTCGGCGAGGGGGCCGGCCTGGTCGAACGCCACGAACGCCACGGGCACGCCGAGCCGCCGTGCGATCTCCCGCCCCAGGTCGGGCGCGATACCGCGCGGCTCCCCGCCGGGGCCGTCACGGTGCGCGAGCAGGAAGTTTCCGTAGTTGATGCCGGCGCGCAGGGTACCGGACGGCGAGAGCGCGGAGCGGGCTTGGGACGCCGTCATTGTGCCGGCCCCGGGAATCGGCGTGGGCGCCGGTTACGGGTGACCAATGTAGTCCATGCGGCCGCCGTCCACCGTCAGGATCTGCGCCGTGATGAACCCCGACTCCGGCGCGGCGAGGAAGGCCACGGCGTGGGCGATGTCTTCAGGGTCGCCGACCCGGCGGACCATGCTGCGCTCGCCGACGCTCTTCACGACGTCGCGGAGCTCGGGCTCGGTGCGGTCCTCTCTGACCATGTCGGTGAGGATGAAGCCGGGCGCGACAGCATTGACGGTGATGCCGTGCGGTCCGAGCTTCATGGCGAATCGCCGCGTCAAGACCGACACCGCGGCCTTGGTCGCGGCGTAGAACGTGGTGCCGGGCAGCGTCGTCCCGTGGCCGGCGATCGAGCTGATGTTGACGATGCGGCCGTAGCGGCGTTCTTTCATCGAGGGGATCACGGTTCGCGTCGCGTGGATCAGCCCGTCGACGTTGGTGCGGCGCATCTCGTCGAGACGGCTCACGTCGAAGTCTTCCAGCGTGACGTCCACACCGACCCCGGCGTTGTTCACGAGGACGGAGACCGGCCCCAACTCCTCCGCGGCTCGGGCCACCATCTCCCGGACCTGATTCGGGTCGCCGATGTCCGCGCGCACCGCGATCGCCCGTCCGCCCGCGGCGCGGATCTGGTCCACGACCGCCTGCGCCTTGCCGGCCCGGGTCCGGTAGTTCACGCACACGGCCGCCCCGTCCCGCGCCAGACGCAGGGCGATGGCTCTGCCCAATCCGCGTGACGCGCCGGTCACCAAGGCGATCTGCCCGTCTGAGGTCATGGGGCTCATGATATTCGCCCGCGCGCCCGAATGGCCTGCCCGGCGGCAACGCGCAAGAGGACCGCATCCGCGCGCCTTCGAAAGCTGCACGTGACCGTTCCGATCCCGCGCCGGCCCGTGACGGCCGCCGCGTCCGGGGAGCCCGATGGCGCCGTCTCCGCGGATCTTTCTCACGCAGCCGATTCCCGAGGGCGCGCTCGCGCGTCTTCGAGCTCTGGCCGAGGTCGAGATGCACGACGACCCGTTGACGATCGCGCCGCGCGACCGGCTGCTCGCCGGGGTCCGCGAGGCGGACGTTCTGTTCTGTCTCCTCCACGACCGGATCGATGCCGAGGTGCTGACCGCCGGCGGGCGGCTCCGGCTCGTGGCGTGCATGGCCATCATCCCGGCCAACGTCGATCTGGCGGCGGCCACGGCCCGCTCGATCCCGGTGACGGTGATCCCGCCGCTCGTAACCGAAGCCACGGCCGACGTGAACATGGCGCTGCTGCTGGCCGTGGCCAGGCGGATCGTGGAAGGCGACCGGCTGCTCCGCTCCGGCGTCTTTCCGGGCTCCCAGTCGATGCACCTCGTCGGCGGAACCGTGCACGGCAAGACGCTCGGCATCGTGGGGTTTGGCGCGATCGGCCGGGCGGTGGCGCGCCGGGGGCACGGGTTCGGCATGCGGGTGTTGTACGTGAAGCGCCGCCGGCTTCCGGAGCCGGACGAACGCGCGCTCGGCGTCGAGTGGGCGCCGCTCGACGACCTGCTCCGGGCCTCGGATTTCGTCTCCGTGAACGCGCTCCTGACCCGGGAGACGCGCCATCTAATCGGCGCGCGCGAGCTCGGCCTCATGAAGCCGGCCGCGTACTTGATCAACACGTCGCGGGGCCCGCTCGTCGACGAGGCCGCGCTGGCCCGCGCCCTGCGCGAAGGCCGGATCGCCGGGGCCGGCCTCGACGTGTACGAGCACGAGCCGCGGGTCGCGCCGGACCTCATCGGCCTGCCCAACGTTGTGCTCACGCCGCATGTCGGCAGCGCCGACCGCGACACGCGCGAGCGGATCGCCGGCGTGGTCGTCGACAACATCGAGGCGTGGCTGCGCGGGGACCGCCCGCCGAATGTCGCCAATCCCGAAGTCTACGCGCGCTAAAGTCCGGAGGGGTGCATGCTGACAGTCACAGAGAGGCCCTGGCGCTCGATGTGCTGCGCGACGTGAGGGTCGTCGCCGGCGGCGAGGGCCGCCGCACGATCCGGGCGCTCAACGGCAAGCGGCTGGCGGCGATCCTCTTCGATCCGGGACCATTCCTTGGCCGGCCTGCTGGGACGACGCCCCCGGGCCTATCGCGGCGGCCGCGAGCCCGAGCGGGAGCGCCAGCAGGAACGGCACCGTCAGGCTCCACCGCGTCACCGCCGCGCCCAGGAGCGGGCCGGCGAACAAGCCCAGGTCGATCGCGCTGTTATAGACGCTCATGGCCGCCGTGTACTGGTCGGCCGATACGCGCCGCGTCATGAGCATGGCGAACGTGACCGGCATAATCCCCCAGGCCACTCCGTAAACGGCGCCCGCGGCGAGCAGCAGCGGCACGCCGCGGACGAGCGGGATGGCGAATTCGGTGCCGGCCGTCCCGGCGATGGCGGCGAGCATCAGCCACCGGCCGTGGTCCCGCGCGACGAGCCGGCCGGTCGGGACCTGCATCAGCGCGTACATGCCGCCTTGAATCGCGAAGATCCAGCCGATGAACAGGACGGAGACGCCCTGCCGCGACGCGTACAGCGGCAGGAACGTCGTCCAGATGCCGGCCACGCTGTAGCAGAGCAGAATGGCGACGCCGAGGCGCGCCACCGATGCCGTTGACAGAAACGCGATGAAGTCGCGAAACGACGCCCGATTCGCGGCGCGCCCGGGCATCGGCCAGCCGGCCATGAGCGGGAGCGCGGCCAGGCTGAAGAGCGCGCCGAGCACGAAGGGCGTGCGCTCGCCGGTGCGCGCCGCCACGAAGCCGCCGATCGCGGGACCGGTGAGCGCGGCGAACGACGTGCACAGCCAGAAGGTGCCGAAGGCCCGCCCGCGGTCTTCCGGCGTCGACGAGTCCGCGACGGTGGCGTGGAGCGGAGGGACGAGCACGCCCCGTGCGGCGCCGACCGCCGTGAGGGCGACGGCGACGAGCCAGCGGGCCTGGCCGATCGCGGCGACGCCAAGACAGAGCGCGTTCGCGGCGAAGGCCCCCAGCAACTGGCGGCGGCGTCCGACCGCGGCGGCGATTACGCCGGCCTGGAGCTCCACCAGTCCCATGCTCAGGCTGAACACGCCGACCACGATGCCGATCTCTGCGAAACTGAAGCCGATGTGCGCAAGATGGAGGGAGAGGATGGGGAGCACGACCTGCCAGGAGATACTCGCGCAGAATCCAGCGGCGCCCAGCGCGAGGCTCGGCGCGCGACGCCGAGATGCGGTCTTCATTCTGACCTGTCGATTTCCCCCGGCCCGCGACCGTTTCCTAGGTTGCCGCGAAGGGGCTGATCCTGGACGCGTTGGACCGGCGCGGCTTCGATTGCATGGTAGGGCGGGTAGGGAACCGATAGTTATCGAAGGGAAGATCGCACCATACCCCAAGAGGCCGGGGAGGGGAGCCACGTGTCACTCGGATGGGGCATCATCGGGACCGGCGGCTTCGCCGGCAGCGCCACCGCGCCGGCGATCCAGGCGCTCGGCGATCAGGGCTCGCTGATCGCCGCGGTCAGCCGCGACCGGGGCCGCGCCGACGCGTTCGCGGCGCAGCACGGCGCCAAGCGGGCGTATACGGACTACGCGGACCTGCTGCGCGACCGCGACGTCGATATCGTCTACATCTCCACCCCGAACGCCCAGCACGCGGAGCAGGCCCTCGCGGCCGCGCGCGCCGGCAAGCACGTGCTCTGCGAGAAGCCGCTTGCGCTTTCGGTGAGTGACGCGCGGCGCATGGTCGAAGCGTTCGAGGCGGCGGGCCTGAAGCTCGGCACGCACTTTCAGACGCGCCATCACACCGCGTTCGTCGAGACGAAGCGTCTGCTGCAGCGGCGCGCGATCGGGGACGTGATCCTCGTGCAGATCGAAGCGAGCTCCGGCGCGAATCCATTCCGGTCCTGGCGCGCCGACCCACAGCTCGCCGGACTGGGCTCGATCAACAACATCGCGGTCCACCCCTTCGATTTGGTGCGCCACCTGCTGGGGTCCGAGGTCCGGGAAGTGACGGCGATGACGGACGTGGCCCGGGGTGCCGAATTGGAGCACATGGTCCTCGCGCTGCTGCGCTTTCAGAACGGCGCGATGGCCTACGTCAACGCAAACCAGAAGGTGCCGAACTTCCAGCCGGACATCGACATTTACGGTACTGCGGGCCGCATCCTCGGCGTCGACTGCACGCGGCCCTTCCGTGACGGCGAGCTCCGCGTCCTCACCGCGGCCGGCGAGCAGGTCACCAAGCATTCCAGCAAGGACGCGGTCGTGCGGTCGGTGGCCGCGTTCAACGATGCCGTCAAGCAGGATCACGAGCCGAACGCCTCGGGGTTGGACGGTCTGCGCAGCGTGCAGTTGACCGACGCGGTGGTCCGATCGGCACGCGAGGGCCGCCTCGTCGAGGTCGCGTATTGACCTGGTCGCGCGGCGCCGGCGCCGCCGATTACGAGGCGCGCGTCGACATGGCGCGCCTGCGCGCCGGGCGGGTCGAGCGGGCGCGGCACGCCATCGCGGCGGCGAACCTCGACGCCGTGCTCGTCTGGAAGGAAGAGAACGTCCGGTACCTCACGAGCCTGCGGCCGCAGATCATCGCCGGCAAGAACGGGGTGCTGAACGGCGCGCTGTGCACCCGGGACGGCACGGTCGCGCTGCTCATCTCGGGCGGCGACCGCGACCGCGCCGAGGCCACGATGCCGTGGGTGGGCGATTGGGAGACGATTCCGATCCTCGAAGAGCCCGGCCTCATCCGTCACGTCGCCTCGGAGATCATCCCGGGCCTGCTGCGCCGCCGGGGGCTCCGCGGCGCGCGCGTCGGCATCGACCTGGCGAGCAAGCTGCTGATGGACGCGCTGGCGGAGACGTGCGTCGACATCCGCTGGGTGGACGGCGACGCGGCGATGCAGGCGGCGCGGCGCATCAAGACCGCGGACGAGCTCGCGCTCATCGAAGAGGCGACCGCGATCGCCGAGGCGGTCACGGCGACCGCGACCGCCGCCGCGCGCGAGGGGGTGCGGGAGTGCGAGGTCGCGGGGGAAGCGCTCCGGACCTTGTACCGGCTCGGCGGGGAGTCGCCCCACGTCACGACGCCGTTCGTGGCGAGCGGCGAGCGGATGGCGCCGCCCACCCGCCTCGCGACCGACAAACTGATCCGCGAGGGCGATCTCGTCTTCATCGACATCGGCGCGATGTGGAACGGCTATTTCGGCGACATCGGCCGCACGGTGGTCTGCGGCGAGCCCTCGCCGGAGCAGCGGCGCATTTACCGGGCGGTGTGGGACGGCCTGCAGGCGGGCATCGAGGCGATGCGGCCGGGTGCCACCAACGCCGAGGTGGCTTCGGTGATCCGGGCCCGCGCCGGATCCCACGGCCTCGGTGACCGTTTCCTCAGCCTCTTCATCGGCCACGGAATCGGGTGCGGGTCCAACGAGCCCCCGTATATCGGCGAAGCGTTTCCCGGCGCGGCGACCGTGCCGCTCGAAGCCGGCATGGTATTCGCGGTCGAGCCCCTCATCTGGCTGCCCGGCGTGCGGGGCGGCGGAGGGGTACGGCTGGAGGACATGGTGGCCGTGACGGAAGCGGGGTCACGGCGGATTTCGCGAAGTGCCTACTGCGCGGCGCTGCTCGCGTAGCGCTCCCGCACCTGCCCCATACGACGCACGTCGCGGACGCGAGAAGACGGCTGCGTCGGGGCACCCCGGCTACGCGGGGCGGGGCGGCCGACGCGAACGCAAAGGGGGGTCGCATCGATGACGTACCATCAGTTCCTCGCCGGGCAGCACGAACTGCAACCCCGGCGTGTCTTCAGCACCTCGGGCACCGACTGGCAGGGCCGTGTCAACTTCGACCGGCTGCGGAGCGAGCGGCTGGCCCGCGCCCGGGAGATGATGGCCAAGCACGACCTCGGCGCGCTCATTCTGTTCGTCGGCGAGAACGTCCGCTACACGACCGGCGTCTACCAGGGCAACTGGAAGAACAACATCTTCATCCGCTACGCGGTCCTCCCGCGCGGAGGGGACCCGGTGCTGTTCGAGACGGTGGGGAGCGACATGGTCTGCGCCGAGATCGACGCGCCGTGGTTGACGGAGATCCGGCCGGCGATCACCTGGAAGTGGTCCGAGGGCGCGGAGCCCGAGATGGCGGCGCGGATGGCCGGGTCGATCGCGGACGTGCTGCGCGAGGCCGGCGTGCACAAGGAAAAGATCGGCATCGACATCATGGACATGGTGGCATATCAGGCGCTCACCCAGGAGGGCCTCAACATCGTGAACGGCTGGCCGGCGATGTCGCAGGCGCGTGTCATCAAGACGCAGGACGAGTTGGAGTGCCACAAGATCTCCGCCGCGCACGGCGACGCGGCGATGTACATGGCGAAGCACGAGTGGGCCCGGCCCGGCGTGCGCGAAGCCGAGGTCTGCGCCAAGGTGAACGAGTACTTGTACCGGAGCGGCTTCGACTTCGTCTACGACATCATCGTCGCCTCTGGCGGCAACACGAGCCCGTACCGCCGCTGGCACACGGACAAGATCATCCGTCAGGGCGACCTGATGATCATCGACATCAACGCCGTCGGCCCGGGCGGCTATTTCATCGACTTCGTGCGCTGCTGGAAAGTCGCCTCACCGCCGACCCAAAAGGAGAAGGACCTCTACCGGGAGTGTTACGATTCCCTCTACGCCGCGATCGGCGCCGTCCGGGCGGGGGCGACGAGCGCGGACGTCGCGAAGCACTTCCCGGTCTACGACGACGATAAGTACGGCAGCGTCTCCCTGCAGCAGTTCGCGCACAGCATCGGCCTCAGCCTGTACGAGGGGATGTGGATCTCGCGCGCCTACTCGCTCAAGTACCCGGCGGAGCTCAAGCAGAACATGTACTTCGCGATCGAGACCTTCGCGGGGCACGCCGGCCTCGAGCAGACGGTGCGCCTCGAAGAAAACATCGTCGTGACAGAGACCGGCCACGAGCGGTTCACCCTTTGCGAGCATGCCGACGACATGATGGCATGAGATCGTACGCGATGAGCCGCATATCCCCGCCTGGGGGCCCGTGGCGGCGCGCATGATCCTCGACGTGCACGCCCACGTGTTCCCGGACCGGTTTCTCGCGGCGCTGGACCGGGAGGGCGGCCGCTACGGCGCCAAAGTTGAAGCGCGGGGGGGCGACCGGATCGTCTGGAGCAGCCCGCATCAGCGGGCGACGATCGGCCCGGTCTTCTGGGACGTGGGCGAACGCCTGGCGGCGCTCGACCGCTGGGGGATCACGATGCAGGCGTTGTCGCTCTCGCCGCCGATGCTGTACTGGGCGCCGCCGGATCTAGGCCGCGAACTGGCCGCGGTGTTCAACGACGAGGTCGCGGCGATCGCCCGGGCGCATCCGCCCCGGTTCCTCGCGTTCGCGACGCTGCCGCTGCAAGACGTCCGGGCGGCGGTGGCGGAGGCCGAGCGGGCCGCCCGGGCCGGCTGCCGGGCGCTGTACGTCGGCACGAACGTGAACGGCCGGTATCTCGACGATCCGTCGTTCGCCCCGCTGTGGGACTGCGCCGTGCGTCACGGGCTGCCGGTGTTCACCCACCCGCTGAACAACGCCGGCGAGGACCGGATGAGCGGGTGGCATCTCGGCAACTCAGTCGGCAACCCCGGCGAAACGGCGCTCGCCGCGGCGCGGCTCATTCTGTCCGGTACGCTCGACCGGTATCCCGAGCTGCGGCTCGTCCTCGCCCACGGCGCGGGGAGCCTGCCGTTTCTGCTGGGACGGCTCGACCACACCTACGCGGTCCGGGCGGAGGTGCGGGACGCGATCCCCGCACCTCCGTCGGCCTACCTGCGCCGCATGTATGCCGACACGATCACCCACAGCGACCGCGCGCTCGGGTATCTCGTCGAGGCGGCGGGCCCGGCGCGCGTGCTGCTCGGGACCGATCTGCCGTACGACATGGCGGACGAGCGGCCGGTGGAGCGGGTGAACCGGTTGGGGCTGGGTCCGGACGAGACACGGGCCATCCTGGGCGACAACGGCGCGCGGCTCTTGGGGCTCACCGGCGCCGGTACGGTACACACGGAGCACGACAGAATGACCGAAGGGGGCAGGTCATGACGCGAATACTCAGGAACGCGGCGATCGCCATTGTCTTCGTGACGGTCGGGTCAGGGCCGGGTGCCGTCCTTCCAGGCGGGGGGCCGGCGCGCTTCGCCGCGGCGGCCCCACCGGCCCGGTTGAAGGTCGGTTTGCTGGCCCCGACCACGGGCGTGGCGGCGGCGCCGGGCCACGACATGATCAACGGGTGGAAGTTGTGGTGGTCCCAGCACGGCGACGCCGTAGCCGGGACGACGATCGACACCACCTACTACGATACGGCGTCGAATCCCAACACCGCGCTGACGCAGGCGCGCCGGGCCGTGGAGCAGGACGGGGTGCAGCTGCTGATCGGCCCCTACCTGGCCAACGAGGGCCTCGCGGTGGCGCCGTACGCGGAAGAGCACAAGACGCCGCTGTTTCTGCCGACGGTCTCGGCGGACGATCTGACGCAGCGAAAGGCCAGTTCGTTCGTGATCAAGGTGGCCGGCTGGTCCTCGAGCCAAACGACGCATCCGGCCGGCGGTTGGGCGGTCGAGAAGGGGTACCGGAAGGCCGTCACACTCGGCGACGCGTACGCCTTCGCGTACGAGAGCGTCGGCGGGTTCGCGCAAACGTTCACGGAAAAGGGCGGCAAGGTGACCAAGCAGCTGTGGGTGCCGCTCGGCACGACGGACTTCAGCCCCTACCTCTCTCAGGTGCAAGCGGAGCGCCCCGACGTGGTCATGGTCTGCGTCGTCGGCGCGGACGCGGTCCATTTCCTGCAGCAGTGGACCTCGTTTGGGCTCAAAGGCAGGGTCCCGCTGATCGTGCAGGAGACGGTCACCGACCAGTCGAGCATCCGCACGCTCCCGCCGGAGGATGTGGTCGGCATCATCGCCTTCTCCCACTACGCGGAAGGCCGCGGCGATCCGGCGACCGAGCGGTTTATCGCCACCTACGCCAAGGCGTACCATGCGCTGCCGTCCTACATGGCGGCCGGCTTCTATACCGCGGCGGAGTGGATCCAGAGGGCGCTCGTGGAGGTCCACGGCGACGCGACGGACCAGCAGAAGTTCTTGAACGCCGTCCGGACCGCCTCGGTGCCCGATTCGCCCTTCGGGCCGCAACGCCTGGATCCGTACGGGGCGCCGGTGCAGAACGTGTACATCCGGGAAGTGCAGCGCGTCCCCCCCCAGTACGCGGCGTACGCGAAGACGTGGAACGTCGTGATCAAGACATATCCGAGCGTTTCCCAGTTCTGGACCTACAATCCGGCGCAATACCTCAAACAGCCGGTGTACTCCAACACGTTCCAGGGCATCGCCAAGTGAGTGCCTGCCCGCGGGGGTAGGCGGTCTCGATCGGCCCCGCGCAGAGCGCGGGGCAGGGCAGGCGCCGCGCCTGCCCCGCGCCTTGCGCGGGGGTCCGGCCGATGACGACGTTCTACGCGCAGAACGCACTCGGGGGGCTGGCGTACGGCAGCCTGCTGTTCCTGATCGCGGCCGGCTTCACCCTGATCTTCGGCCTGATGCGGGTCGTCAACATCGCGCAGACGGCGTTTTTCCTCATCGGCGTCTACGTCGGCCTGATGCTCACGAACCACGGCGTGCCGTTTTTCGCCGCGGTGCCGCTGGCCGGCGCCGCGGTCACCGTGATCGGTCTCGCCATCTACCGCGTCCTGCATCCGTATCACGCGGACGAACTGACCGCGCTCTTGCTGACCATCGGCTTCACGCTGATGTTGGACGACGGCGCGCTGGCGGTCTGGGGCGGGGACCCGCAATCGGTGGCCCCGCCCGCGATGCTGGCGTCCTCGCTGCAGGTGGGCACGCTGATCTTTCCGTCGTACTGGCTCGCGTTGATCGGCATCAGCCTGCTCATCGGCGCAGCACTCGCCTTCGTCGAGCGCCGCACGATGCTGGGTGCGGTCATCCGCGCGGGCGTCGACGACGAGGAGATGATCCGCGGGCTCGGCATCGACGTCGATCGCGCGTTCTTCATCGTCTTCGGGATCGGCGCGTTCCTCGCCGGTGCCGGGGGCCTGCTCGGGGGGCCGATCACCGGCGCCTACCCCGGTCTGGACGGTGAGCTGCTGCCGCTGGCGTTCGCCGTAATCATCATCGGCGGCATCGGGAGCCTCGAGGGCGCGTACGTCGGGAGCCTCGTCATCGGGCTCGTGGGCACCTTCGGCAAGGCGCTGTTCCCGCAGCTCTCCTACTTCACGATTTTCGTGCCCGTGGCGGCGATCATGGCGCTGCGCCCCCAGGGCCTCCTGGGACGGAAGCGGTGACCCGCCGCCGCGCGCTGCTCGCCGGTATCGTGGCGGCCGCGATCGCGCTCGCGGCGCTCGTGCCGTCGTTCGGGCTGCCGCAGTATTACGTGTCGCTGCTGACGCAGACGTGGATCTACGGCATCGCCGCGATGAGCCT
This sequence comes from bacterium, assembly GCA_035945995.1. Taxonomy (NCBI): domain Bacteria; species bacterium. The sequence goes on along the minus strand of DASYZR010000120.1, from coordinate 43,768 downwards.
GGACCTGCTGGTCGGGTTCACCGGCCTCGTGAGTTTCAGCCACGCCGCGTTCTTCGGCACGAGCGCCTATATCGTCGCGCTGCTCCTCACGCGGTACGGCGTCGCCGCGTTCTGGCCGGTGCCGGCGCTGGCGGTGCTCGGCGCCGCTGCCCTCGCCGGGGTCTTCGGCCTCCTGGCCTTCCGGGGCGAAGGCGTCAGCTTCATCATCATCACGCTCGCCCTGAACGAGATCATCTGGGGCCTTGCCTATCAGTGGGTGGACATGAGCGGCGGCGACAACGGGATCGCCGGCTTCCCCCGGCCGGTGATCGCGGGGATGAATCTCGCCTCGACCCCGGCCTATTATCTGTTCTGCCTGGCCGTGCTCGTCGTGTGTGTCGCGCTCCTCGTCACGATCGTCCGCTCGCCGTTCGGGCTGGTGTTGCGGGGCATCCGGGAGCGGCCGCGCCGGATGGCGGCGCTCGGCTATCCCGTCAACCGGTTCCGCTACGCGGCCTACGTTATGGCCGCGGCGTTCGCCGGTGTCGCGGGCGTGCTGTTCGCGTACTACAATGAGTTCGTCGGCCCCGTCAACCTCAGTCTCGAGACGACAGTGCAGATTCTCATCATGGTCATCTTGGGCGGGACCGGCACACTGCTCGGACCGCTCGCCGGGGCCGGCGTGGTCGTCTTCGTCAGCAACGCGCTCAGCAACCTCACCCAGCGATGGGAGCTGATCCTCGGCGCAATGTACGTCGTCATCTTGCTCTACGCCCGCGACGGCCTGGTGGGCGTCGCCCGGCGGATGTGGAGCGCCGCCGGGCGACGCCCAGCCCCGCCAGCCCCGCGCCAGACGGGGCGCCAGACGGGGCGTCAGACGGGGGTGAAATTGTGACCGCGGTGCCGTCGTTGGACGTCCGTGGCCTCTCGGTCCGTTTCGGCAGTCTGCGGGCGCTCGACAACGTGTCGATGACGGTGATGGCCGGCGAACGCCGGGGAATCATCGGCCCGAACGGCGCCGGCAAAAGCACGCTCTTCAACGCGATCTCGGGCGAGGTCAGGCCGAGCGCCGGGGCCGTACGGCTCCTCGGACGCGACATCACGTCGTTTCCGCCGTATCGCCGGGCGCGGCTCGGGATCGCCCGGACGTTTCAGACGACGATGCTGTGTCCGCGGCTGCGCGTCGTCGACAACGTGATGCTCTCGCTCGCCGCGCTGCGTCCGGTCCGCTACCAGTGCCTCGTGCCGCTCGAACGGTATACGGACCTGCGAGACGAGGCCCTCCGGCTTCTCGCGCAGGTGCAGCTCGACGAGCGGGCCGACTGGCCGGTGCGCATGCTGGGCCACGGCGAGCAACGGCAGGTCGAGATCCTGCTCGCCATCGCGCAGCGGCCCACGCTGCTGCTGCTCGACGAGCCGACCGCCGGCCTCGCGCCGGGCGACGCGACGCTCGTCACCGCGATGCTCCGCACCTACCCGCGCGACGTGACGATCGTGCTGATCGAGCACGACATGGACGTCGTGTTCGACATCGTCGAGCGGATCACGGTCCTGCACCACGGGGCGGTGGTGGCCGAGGGCGCGCCGGCGGAGATCCGCGCCGACGCGACCGTGCAGGAGATCTATCTCGGAGGCGTGGTGTGACCGCGGACGCCCTGCTCTCCCTGGCGGACATCCACACCTACTACGGCGACAACCACGTGTTGCACGGCGTGACCCTCACCGTTCCCGCGGGCGAGGTCACCGCCCTGCTCGGCCGCAACGGGATGGGCAAGACCACGTTGATCCGGTCGGTGATCGGCTTCACCCCGCCCCGGCGGGGCCGGATCGTCTTCGCCGGCAGGGAGATCCAGCGGTTGCCGAGCCACGCGATCGCGCGGCAGGGGATCGGGCTCGTGCCGCAGGGACGCCGGATCTTTCCGTCCCTGACCGTCGAGGAGCAGCTGCGCGTGGTCGCCCACGGCGACGGCCGCTGGACCCTCGACCGGGTCTACGGCCTCTTTCCCCGGCTCCTCGAGCGGCGCGGGCATCTCGGCGGGCAGCTCTCGGGGGGCGAGCAGCAGATGCTCGCGATCGGGCGCGCGCTGATGACCAACCCGGCGCTGCTGTTGATGGACGAGCCGTCCGAGGGGCTGGCGCCGCTCATCGTCCGCGACCTCAAGGACGCGATCGCGCAGCTGGCGCAGGGGGGCCTCGCGATCCTGCTGGTCGAGCAGAACCTGCCGCTCGCGCTCGCCGTCGCGCATACCTGCTATCTGCTGAGCCGGGGACAGGTCGTGCATCAGGCCTCCGCCGGCGAGATCGCGAAGGACGACGAAATTCGCCGGCGCCACCTCGGCGTGTGACGCGCGGGAGGGCGTGGCGCGGCCAGCGAAGGACGGATTCGGGAGGATGTCACGATGGGGGGTAGGGGCGTGAAGCGACTCAGCGCGTCGCTCGTGCTGTTGCTGGTGCTCGGCGTCTCGGGTGCGGCGTGGCCGGCGGCCATGCCGGCGCCGCTCAAGATCGGCGTGATCATCCCGGAGACCGGCTATCTCGCGGCGCCGGGGAAGTTCATGCGCGAAGGATTCGAGCTCTACCTGAAGCAGCACGGCAACAAGCTCGGCGGCCGTGACGTGCAGGTCGTGATCGGCGACACAGCCGGCAATCCGTCGGTCGGCCTGACCCAGGCGCGGCGGCTCGTCGAGCAGGACGGCGCGACCGTGCTCTTTGGACCGCTCAACGCCGCGGTCGGCTCGGCGCTGGTGCCGTACATCGACCAGCACAAGATCCCGGCCGTCTACCCGATCGTCTCCGCCGACGACCTCACGCAGCGCAAGCGCAGCCCCTACATCGTCCGCACCGGCTGGACGAGCAGCCAGCCCACGCAGCCGCTCGGCGACTACGCCTACAAGACCCTGCGCTACCGCAAGGTGGCCGCGATCGCCTACGACTTCGAGTTCGGCTGGCAGAGCATCAGCGGGTTCGTGCAGACCTTCCAGCAGGACGGCGGCACGGTCGTCAAGGAGATCTGGACGCCGCAGACGACGAACGACTTCTCGGCCTACCTCTCGCAGATCCCGCGCGACGTCGATGCCGTGCTCTGCAGTTTTTCCGGGTCGACCGCGATCGCGTTCTTCAGGCAGTACCGGGCCTTCGGCCTGAAGATGCCGCTGGTGTGCCAGGGGAACGCCACCGACGAGAGTACGCTCGCGGCGACCGGCACGCCGGCGATCGGGACGATCACGGCGCTGCAGTACAGCGCGACGCTCGACACGCCGGCGAACAAGGCGTTCGTGGCGGCGTACAAGGCGGCGAACGGACACGTCCCGTCCTACTACGCGGACGGGACTTACGTAGGGATGATGTTCCTCGACCGGGCGCTCCAGGCCGTCCACGGCGACATTACGGACGGCGCCGCGTTCGCCACGCTCATGCGCGGGATCACGATTCCCGACGCGCCCCGGGGGCCCGTGCGGCTCGACGCCTACGGCAACCCCGTGCAGAACGTGTACGTCCGGAAGGTCGAGCAGGTCAACGGCGAGTTGGCCAACGTGATCATCTACACGTACCACAGCGTCTCGCAGTTCTGGACCTACAAGCCGGAGGAGTTTCTCGCGCACCCCGTCTACTCGCGCACGTACCCGCCCTGCAACGGGTGCGGCCGGTGACCGGGTGACGGGGAGCGCGTCGTGGCCGGTGTAGCGCCTCCGGATCGCCGCGCGTTTCTCGGGGCGATCCGCGCGCAGTTGTACCTTGATCCCGCGAAGACCGTCGTGCTCGCGGTGGATGTTCACCGCGGCCATCTCGATCCCGACGTGGCGACGATGCCCGTGGCGCCGGAGGACGCGCGGCGGGTGCGCGCCGCGGTGACGCGTCTCCTCGGAGGCGCGCGGGCGGCCACGGTATCCGTGATCTATGTCCTACTGACGTACCGCCGCACGACCCCGCCCGGGCTCGAGAGCATGGGCAATCCCTTTTGGCAGGCCGTCGAGGCGGCGCGGGAGTCGATGACGCCCGGGCGGCGCAGCACGATCGTGCACCACAACCAGGAAGGCTCGCCGCAGACCGAGCTGCCGCCGGAGCTCGCCGCGCAGCCGGGCGACTACGTGATCCGCAGCAAGAAGCGGCTCAGCGCGTTCTATGGGACCGAACTGGACACGCTGCTGCGCGCGCTCGGCGCTGATACCGTGGTGATCTGCGGCATCAACACCAACACGTGCGTGCTGTGCACCGCGTTCGACGCGTTCAACCGCGACCTGCGGGTGATCGTCGCGTCCGACGCCGTCGCCAGCATGTACGGCGACGATCTCCACGTCTTGGGACTCGAGAACGTCCAGCGCTGCCTGGGCTGGGTCCTGCAGACCGATGAGATCTTGACGCTGTTCCGCGGGGTGCCCGCCGGGACCCCGTGAAGGCCCAGCTGCTGCGGGCGTGGGGCGGTCCGCTCGTCTACGCGGACCACCCCGACCCGGTCGCCGGGGCGGGTGAAGTGCTCGTTGCCGTTCGGGCGTGCGGCGTCGGGCTCACCGTGGTCAACTACATGGCCGGGCGGCTCGGCCGCCCGGAGCCGTTGCCGCGGGTGCCGGGCCACGAGTTCACTGGCGTCGTGGTCGAGGCGGGGCCGGGCGTGACCGGCCTCCGCCCCGGGGACCGTGTGATGAGTTACTTCTACCTCACCTGCGGGCGCTGCGAATGGTGCCGGTCCGGCCGCGAGCCGCTCTGCCGGAACCACGGCGGGTACGTGGGGGTGCATCGGGACGGCGGGTACGCGGAACTGGTCTGCCTGCCCGAGGCGAACGTGCTGCCGCTGCCGGACGGCGTGCCGTTCGTCGACGGGACGGTGATTCCGGACGCGGTGGCGACGCCGTATCACGTCTGCGCGTCGCGGGCGGCGGTCCGGGTCGGGGATCGCGTGCTCGTGATCGGCGCGGGTGGTGGCGTCGGCATTCACATGGTGCAGATGGCGCGGCTGTTCGGCGGGCGCGTCGTGGCCGTGGACGTGGACGAGGCGAAGCTCGAGCACTGCCGCCGCGCGGGCGCCGAGGCCGCGGTGAACTTCCGGGCTCCGGACGCGGAGGATCGCGCACGAACGGCGCTCGCGGGCGGGGCGACCGTGGCGATCGATCTCGTCGGCGGTCCGGAGACCCTCGCGTGGGCGTTCGGCCTGCTCGGGGCCGGTGGCCGGATGGTGATGCTCACCACCGCGGAAGGCGCCGCGCTCGACGTGGCGACCCGCCGGATGGTGATGGGCGAGCTGACGATCATGGGATCGCGCTACTGTTCGCGGGCCGAGGTGCTCGCGGCGGCCCGGCTCGTGCAGGAGGGCCGGATCGCGCCGGTCGTGTCCGGCGTGCGCCCGCTCGCCGACGCGGAGGCGCTGCACGCGATGCTGCGGGCCGGCACGCTCCTCGGACGCGGGGCGATCGCGATCGACGGTAGAGCATTTTGAAGGAGGGATCGCGTGCGCGCGATGGCGGTGGAGCGATACGGCGAGCCGCTGCGGCCGATCGACCTGCCGCAGCCGGTTCCCGGGCCGGGACAGGTCCTGGTGCGGGTGCTTGGGTGCGGCGTGTGCCGGTCCGACCTCAAGATCGCCGACGGCGCGATGCCGTTTTCCGCGACGCTCCGGCTGCCCCACGTGCCGGGGCACGAGATCGCCGGAGAGATCGTCGCGTTCGGCCCCCCGGCGCAAGACGGCGGTCCGGGGGCCACTCCCGGCGTGCACACCGGCGATCGGGTCGTCGTCTACAACTACTGGGGCTGCCGCACGTGCGCGCGCTGCCAAGCCGGCGAGGAAAACCTGTGCGAACGGCTCCAAGGATGGACGGGTTTTACCTCTCCCGGCGGCTTCCAAGAATACCTCGTCGTCCCGGGCGACTGCGTGCTGCCGTTGCCGGTGAACGTGCCGCCCGAGCACGGCGGTCCGCTGTCCTGCGCGCTCGGCACCGCCTACCGCGCGGTGGTCACGCGCGCGGGCGTCCGGGCCGGTGAGACCGTAGCGATCCTCGGCGCCGGCGGCGTCGGATTGCACGCGGTCGAGGTCGTGCGGGCCGCGGGGGCGCGCGCCCTCGCGGTTGACCTGCAACGCCACCGCCTGGACGCGGCGCGCGTCCTCGGCGCCGACGGCGCGTTTCTCGCGGGGGACGGGGCGGCGGACGCGGTGCGGCAGGCCACGGACGGCCGCGGGGCGGACGTCGTCGTGGACACCGTCGGCCACCATGGGTCGCTCCTCGCCGCGGCCGACCTGGTCCGGACCGGGGGGCGCATCGTGCTCGTCGGGTACACAGTCGTCGCCGCCGATTATCCGCCGGTGCCGAGCGAGCGGCTGGCGCTCGGGGAGATCAGCGTCGTCGGCTCCCGGTACGTGACCCGCCGGGAATTGCGCCGGGCGCTCGACCTGGTATCGCGCGGGCTCGTGCGGCCGATCGTCGCTGAGGAGGTGCCGCTCGCGCGCGTCAACGACGCCCTGGCGATGGTCCGAGAGGACCGGGTGACCGGCCGCGTCGTCGTCCGGGTCGCCCCGTTTGTCGCGGGGTCTGGCGCCCCGTCTGGCGCCCCGTCTGGCGCCCCGTCTGGCGCGGGGCAGGCGGGGCAGGCGGGGCAGGCGGGGCAGGCTGGGTGATCGATCTCGCAGTCCGGGGGGCGACGGTAGTCGGGCCGCGGGGACGGTACCGGGCGGACCTACAGGTCGCCGGCGGCACGATCGTCGCCCTCGGCACCCTGGACACTCCGGCGCGAACCGTCGTGGACGCCGGCGGACTCATGGCGATCCCCGGCGTCGTGGACAGTCACGTTCATTTCATGGATCCGGGCGAGACCGACCGCGAAGATTTCATCACCGGCAGCGCCGCCGCCGCGGCCGGCGGCACGACGACGGTCGTCGAGCACACACACGCTGCCCCGGTGCGGACTGCCGGCGACCTCCGCGGCAAGGTCGCGCACCTCGCCGGCCGCTCCTTCGTCGACTTTGCCCTCGCCGCGCATGTCTGGCCGGACCAGGTCCCCCATCTGGGTGAGTTGTGGACCGCGGGGCCCGCGTACCTCAAGATCTTCACCTGTGAGACCCACGGCGTGCCCGCCGTCCCCGCCGGGCATCTCCTGCGCGCCCTCCGGGAGGTCGCGCGGTGGGACGGGGTCGTGCTGGCGCACTGCGAAGACGACGCGATCACGCGCGACCGTGCCGACGCTCTGCGTGCGGCCGGCCGCCAGGACGGCGGCGTCATTCCGGAGTGGCGGGCGCGTGAAGCGGAGGCCGTCGCGGTCGACGAAGTCGCCGTCCTGGCGCGGCTCACCGGCGCGCGGGTGGTGATCGCCCACACCAGCCATGCGCCGGTCGTGGACGCGATCGCGGCCGCGCGGGCCATGGGCGGCCGGCTGTGGGTCGAGAGCTGTCCGCAGTACTTCTACCTCGAGGAGCGCGAGGTGCTGGAGCACGGCCCGTTTCGGAAGTTCACGCCGCCCGCGAGGATCCGCACGCCGGACGACGCGGATGCGATGTGGCGGCGGCTCGCGTCGGGCGCCATCACCCACGTCAGCACGGACCACGCGCCGGCCACCCGGGAGCAGAAACGCCGCGGGGACATCTGGGCGTGTCCCTTCGGACTGCCGGGCGTCGAGACCACACTGTCTCTCATGCTGACCGCCGCCGCGCAGGGCCGGGTGACGCTCGAACGCGTCGTCGACGTGCTCTGCGAGCAGCCCGCCAGGTTGTACGGGTTCTATCCGCGCAAGGGCACGCTCGCGCCGGGCGCCGACGCCGACATCACGCTGATCGATCCCGCCCGCCGGCGCCGCCTCGCGGACGCCGACGTCGTGAGCAAGGCCGGCTGGACGCCGTATGCCGGCCGCGAGGTGATCGGGACCCCGGTGATGACGTTTGTGCGCGGCCGCCTCGTCGCCCGCGACGGGCGGCCGGTCGGAGAGCCGGGGTGGGGACGGTGGCTCCCGGGCGCCGGGGCGGAAACGCCGCTCTCATGAAGGGGTAAGGTCGACAAGCGCCGGTTCCCCCCCACCGGTTTTTGCCTCTTGACATATTCCTATATGGGAATATAATGCTAGGCGATGCCACTCACGGCCACGACGCGAGGGAGCTGGGGCCGGTGCACGACTGGGTGAAGAGGTTTGAGCACTTCTGGACCCGGCAGCTCGGCCGAATCAAGGAGCGGGCCGAGCGCAAGATGACGGAGCGATCGGCTCGCGAAAACGACGAGCCAGAGACGAGGAGGGGTAACCATGGTGACTAGCACGTCAGAGCAGGCGGTGCACACGCTGGAGATCACAAAGGAGGAAGAGATCGCGGCGCCCATCGAGGTCGTGTTCGAGACGCTCCTGGAGCATCTCGGGCCGCTCAACGAGACGGGGCCGGGGTCGCCGATGCCCATGACGCTCGAGCCGTGGCCGGGCGGCCGGTGGTACCGGGATCTCGGGCAGAACACAGGGCACTTCTGGGGGCATGTCCAGGTCATCAAGCCGCCCACGCTTCTCGAAATCAGCGGGCCGCTGTTCATGTCGTATCCTGCCGTCTCCCACGTCCAATACCGGCTGACGGCCGAGGGCCGCCACACGCGCCTCACATTGGTCCATCGGGCGATCGGACCGATCACACCCGCCCATCGAGAGGGCGTCGGCCAAGGGTGGAGCTACATTCTCGCCAAGGTTCGTGAAGGGGCAGAGCGTCGCCGATGAGCGAGCAGGTGCAGCGCCATCAAACAGGAGGCAACGCCATGAAGGCGTTCGATATCGGCCACACGATCGTCTCGAGGGACGAATGGCTCGAGGCGCGCAAAGCGCACCTGACCAGAGAGAAGGAGTTCACACGGCAGCGAGACGCGCTCAGCCGGGAGCGGCGCGAGCTTCCCTGGGTCAAGGTCGAGAAAAATTACGTGTTCGACACGCCCGAGGGCAAGCAAACGCTCGCCGACCTGTTCGACGGCCGAAGCCAGTTGATCGTCTATCATTTCATGCTCGGCCCGGACTGGGAGGAGGGGTGCCCGTATTGCTCGTTCCTGGCAGACCATATGGACGGCGCGGTGGCGCACCTGGCGCAGCGCGACGTGACATGGCTGGCAGTCTCGCGCGCGCGGCTGCCCCAGATCGAAGCCTTCAAGAAGCGGATGGGCTGGCGCTTCAAGTGGGTGTCGTCCTACGGAAGTGATTTCAACTACGATTATCACGTCACGTTCACGAACGACGAGATGGCCGCGGGCAAGGTCTACTACAACTACGGGGTGCTCGACTTCCAGGGCATTGGGGCGACCGACGAGATATTCGGGATCAGCGTGTTCTGCAAGGCCGAGACCGGCGACATCTTCCACAGCTACTCCAGTTACGCGCGCGGCGGCGACATGCTGCTCGGCACCTACCACTGGCTCGACCTGACGCCGAAGGGCCGCAACGAGACGGGCCCCCGGCACAACCTGACCGACTGGGTGCATCATCACGACAGGTATGAGTAACGTCCACCCGTCGACGGCAGAGCCGTACCGGCCCCCGCGGACATCCTCGGGACCGTCACCGTTCACCCCGATTGCCGTCTGGGCGGCGTTGCTAGGGTTGGCCGCCGTTGCGTGGGCGGTGATGGTTTTCCAGGCTCGGAGCATGGGCGGTATGGGCGGCATACCCGACATGCCGCCTCCACCGTCTTCCGCTGTGCCCTTCCTGTCGGGCTGGCTTGCGATGATGGTGGCGATGATGTTCCCCTCGGTAGCCCCAACGGCGACAGTCTTTGCGACGATGGGCCAAGACCGCCGCCGGGCAGGCCCGCGCGGAGCGGCGACCTCGCTCTTCCTCCTCGGATATCTCGCGATCTGGGGCCTCGTCGGTGCCGGGATCTATATGCTTTCGCTCGTCGTGCCGGACGTGCGCATGGCGGCGCCCGGGCTGCGGACGTCCAGTCCCTTCATCGGCGGGTTCATCTTGATCGTCGCCGGACTCTACCAGTGGAGCTCCCTGAAGCGGTCTTGCCTCGAGCACTGCCGCTCGCGGCTTGCTCGTCTCCAACAAGAATGGCGGGAGGGCGCAGCTGGTGCGTTCCGATCGGGCGCGGCTCACGGCGCACGGTGCGTCGGGTGCAGTGCCGGTTTGATGTGCGTATTGTTTGCCGTAGGCTTGATGAACCTCGGGTGGATGGCGCTGTTGGCGGCGGTGATCTTCATCGAGAACGTCGTTCCCCACGGGCCGCCTATCGGGAGACTGGCCGGCGTAGCGATGCTCGTCTCCGGCGTCGCGATGTGGGCCGCACCATGGCTGGGGCGCTGAGGCACCCGCGCCGCGATCCGACGATCGGAGGACTGATCGCGGCCGGTCCGAAGAGTCTCACGCGATGGCCGACCCGATCCAGGAGATCATCCAAGAGCGCGAACGAGCCAGAGCGCTGGGCGACCCGCTCACCGACGTCTGTTATCTGGTGACCGTGGCCTCGGCCGAGCGGGCGGAAGGGCGCGCGTTGACGTTGCGGGACGTCACCGAGCGCGGAGTCGGCGTCCTCGTCAACCGCACCAGCCCCAAGTGGCGGCAGCTGCGGGGCGCCGGGACGGCGGCCATCCTGATTCACTGGCCGAGCGTCCGTCGGCAGTACCGGATTTGGGGCGGCGTCGCGACGATGGAGCCGGAGCAGGTCGACGCGTATTGGCGGCGCAAGAGTCACGGATCCAAGTTGCTGGAGCACTATTACACGGAGTTCCGGCCCCAGAGCGCACGGATCGCCTCGCGACAGGAGTTTCTGGCCGGGATCGGGGAGCTGCGGCACCGCTATCCGGACGGCGACGCCGTACCCGCGCCGCCGAGCCTCGCGGGCATCTATGTGGTGCCCCGCGAGATCGAGACCTGGCACGGATCGGAGGAGCGACTGCACGACCGCCGGCTGTTTTGCCGGTCCGGCGCGGAGTGGGAATGCGCCACGCTCGTCCCCTGACCCCAGGGATCTTCGCCGAGAACGAGGGGCGGCAGGTCCGCTTCAACACAGCCGCTGCGCGTGAGGTCAAGGCGAATGCGGCGTCCAATCATCCACCCGGTGAGCGAACCGGTCGAGCAATGCTCCGGCGATCCTGTCGGCGGCCGCGTCGAGGAGTCGCGTATGATATACGGCGCCCAGGTCGACGCGAAGCACGGCCCGATCGATCAGGCCGGGCACACCCTTCCCCCCGCGGATCGGCAGCCCTTGGGCGCTGGCCGCAAGAACCATCCCATCCCCGGCTCCATACGAAAGCGTGGCGCCGGGCAAGACGCCGGTGATCCCCGCCGACGTCTGCGGTCCGGCAGCGTCGCGGGGATCATGGCTCCCGTAGAAGAGATAGATGCGAATGTCGGGCGGAATCGCGCGGGCGTTGAGCCCGGCGAGAAGGGCATTCTGCGCGTCCGGCGGCATGCTCCATGGGAGCGTAGGTGCGGCCCGCCAAAAGGGGAACGTCGGCATGAACGACCGGGCCGCCGGCGTTCGCCCGAGGCCCGAGGCCGGCAGCGCGGACGGCGCGTGGCTCCCCAAGTAGGCTATGACCGTCCCCTCGTTGGGCACGCCGACCAGCACGAGCCGGTTGACCAGCGTGTCCCAGCCGTCAACGTCGTAGGCGACGTTCCACCGGGCCATGAGGCCGCCGAGGCTGTACCCGACGATGTTGACGCTCGCGGCGTAGGTCGCGGGCAGCACGACGCGGCGCACATACGCGGCGAGGGCCTGGGCACCCTCCGGGAGCGTGATCTGCCGCGAGGGATAGGTAAACCAGAACACGTTCCGAGCCGCGCCGGTGTCGGTATAGCCATGCCCGCGAAAGACCGTCAGCACCGCCTGACTCGGCCCGTCCTCCTCGTTGAGATAGCCGGGCACGATGACGGTCGGCAGGAGGATCGTGGCCGTCCGGCGGGCCGTGGCGACGAGCGGTCCGCGACGGACCGTCACCTCGACCGGGAATCGCAGATTCTCTCTGAACGGGGGCACGGGCGCGAAGCGCCCGACCGCGACGCCGCCGACGCGGACGACGCCCGCGGGGAGATCAATGTCCATCGCGAAACGGGACGGCATGTGAATCAATGGCAGCGCCGCACGGATCGGCACACCGTCCAGCCAAACCGATACGGTCACAATTGGGGGATCGGCCTGGGAGCCCTCCAGCCCCTCCGTTGCCATCGTGATCCGCAGGGACTGCCGCGCCATGCCCACGTCGAGGATTCCGGCACGCGGAGGATCAAGCGGCTGACCGGCGGCGGGTTTCATCGCGACGGCAAGTAACACAGCCGCCAACACACTGATGACGATGGCATGCCGCTTGTGATCAAACACGTCCGGCCCCATCATCCGCCCCCCGACGTCGGCAGTGTGGTCACGTCAAACGTAGGCCTTCAGCTCCACAGCGGCGATGAGGTCACACACAGGTGCGGTGTGAAACGAATCACACGCGCATCGGATGCCGGGGGGCCGCTGAGCAATGAGTGCGCCCGGAGCGAGGATGTCGTGCCGCGCCCGGCGTACCATTCAAGAGCACGGCAGTCGTCGAATTCCGCTCACGGCCATGGCGAGGAGGCTCCCCCGTTGAGTCAGTCTGTCCGCGCATCGCAGTTCAGCCGCATCGGCTACCTCGACATCCCCGGCGGCGGCCAGGTCATCGTCGACGGGCCGTGGGCGTACGTCGGCCACATGGCGCCGCCGCACGGGACGAGCATCGTCGACGTCTCGAACCCGCGCACACCGCGGCTGGTCGCGGAAATTTCCGTGCCCCAAGACATCCACTCGCACAAGGTGCGGGTGCTCGGCGACCTGATGCTCGTGAACCACGAACGCTACCCCGCCCGGGGGGGCGCGGGCGCGGATGGTCCGGCTGTCGGTCTCGTGCTCTACGACATCGCCGATCGGGCGCAGCCACGCCTCATCGGCCGGTTCCCGACGGTCGCCCGCGGCGTCCACCGCTTCGACCTCGCCGGGACCCGCGTGTTTCTCTCGACGGAGTGGGACGGGTTCTCCACCAACATCCTGGCGATCGTCGACGTGGCCCGCCCGGCGCATCCGGAGTTGATCGGCCGGTGGTGGCTGCCGGGGCAGCACACGGCGGCGGGAGAGGAGCCCCCGGCCGGCGGGCACTACTGGGTCCATCTCGCGCTCGCCCGGGGCGAGCGGGCGTACGCCGCGTGCGGACGTGCCGGCGCCGTGATCGTCGACATCACGGATCTCCGCGCGCCGCGCACGGTCGGGGCCGCGGCCTGGAACCCGCCGTACACGTGTCCGACGCACACCTTTCTGCCGCTGCCGCACGCGATCCGCGGCCGCCGGTTCGCGGTCGTCACCGACGAAGACGTCACCGACGACGTCCTCGAGGATCCGCCGGCGTTCATGTGGGTGCTCGATATCACGAACGAGGCGCGGCCGGTGCCGGTGGCGACGTACCAGGCGAGCCCCGAGGGGCTCGCCGTCCCGGGCCGGCGCTTCGGTGCACATCAGCCGTGGGAGCATGTCGGACCCGACAATCTCGTCTTCCTCGCGTGGTTCAGCGGCGGCGTCCGGGCCGTCGACGTCTCGGATCCGTACGCGCCGCGCGAGGCCGGCTACTACGTGCCGCCGACGCCGGCGGGCGAGGCCGCGCCGCAGACGAACGACATCTTTGTGGACGCGCGCGGCTTGGTCTACGCGATCGATCGCAACCGTGGCCTCAGCGTGCTGGAGTTCGCGCCCTACGGAGAAAGCCGGAACCGGGATGCGTAGTCACCACTCGTGTCCACCTCGATGCGGCCCAGGGGTCGAGCTCATGGGCGGCAGGGAGTAGACGCGTGGACTTCATCCTTGCCCGGAGAACATCTGGCTACAGGGGCAGTGGCATCCAGTATGGCCGCCCCCGGCATTACCGAAGAGTGGAACTGGGGTACCATCTGGTGCGCGCCGCCGTCGCCCACAACAAGGCCGGCGGCAGAGGCAGATTGCGTAGTTAACCGCCGAGGTCGAGCCGGCGGAGGCGCTCGGGGTCGGCGAGCACGTCAATTTCGACGATCTTCCCGCGGGCGATCGTGAAGCCCATGACAGAAAGCAGCCGTCCATCCGGAAGCCAGGACGCGATTCCCGCGGCTCCATTCACGAGTACCGGTCGTACGAACGCGACAAGCCGCGAGAAAGTGAGCGCCTGCTCGGCCACGGCCCGCGCACCGCGGACCAGCCGCGATGCTCCCGGAGCCGCGGAGCCGCGGTCGGCTCGGAGCACGACGTCTGGGTCGAGCACCGTGAGCAGCGCATCGAAGTCACCGCCGCGCGAGGCCGCGAGAAAGGCGTCGACGACTGACCGCTGGCGGGTGAGATCGACGTCGGGAACGGTCGCCGCGCCCCGCACCCGGCGGCGTGCGCGGCTCGCGAGTTGCCGTGCCGCAACCGGGGAGCGCCCGACGATGGACGCGATCTCATCGAAGGGGACGTCGAACATGTCGTGCAGCACGAACGCGAGCCGTTCGGCGGGAGCGAGCGTTTCGAGCACCACGAGCAGCGCGAGACCGACCGAGTCGGCCAGGAGCGCTTCGTGCTCGGGGTCGAACCGATCCTCGCGGCCCACGATCGGGTCGGGCACGTGCACGCCCAGGGACTCCTCCCGCCGCGACTTGCGCGCGCGCAGCATGTCGAGGCACACCCGCGCGACCACCGTCGTCAGCCATCCCCCGAGGTTCTCGACGCCGCTCGCGCCGGAGCGGCTGAGCCGCAGCCAGGCGTCCTGGACGGCGTCGTCCGCCTCGCTCAGCGAGCCCAGCATTCGGTAGGCCACCGCTCTTAGGTGGGTCCGGTGGGCCTCGAACCGTCCCGCCAGCCAGTCGCTCCCGCCCACGGTCACGTTTCCTCCTTGCGATCCGTCATCACTATGACGGATGAAGCCCAATCGATGTGACAATGGGAAGTCGAGCGGATATGAACGCATTGTGGAAGGAGACAGCCATGCAAGCAAGTGTGAAAAACCCAGTGCCAGCAGTTCCCGACGCCCAGGGCACATTTCTTCCTCCCATCGAAAACCCCAAGGGGGTGATGATGAAGCTGGTGTTCTACTTTACACGCCGGCAGTTTGGCAAAGTGCTTACACCGCTGACGGTGTATTCCGCCCGATTGCCGCTTGCATTCGGCGTGTTCTACGGTAAGGTCAGCGCGCTGGATAAGAAGCTGTCGCTGCCGCCGGAAACGGCGGTGCTCATCCGTGTACAGGTGGCGCGTATCAACGTCTGCCTTTTCTGCATCGATGCTGCCCGCGCGGCCGTGATCAAAGCGGCGATGAATGAAGCCAAATTCGATGCCCTGGAGCACTATCAGACCAGCTCACTCTTTACCGATGCAGAACGTGCCGCTCTGAACTATGTGACGGAGTTGACAAGGGACAAAAAGGTGAACCCGAACACTTTTGCCCGCATGTCCGCCTATTATTCCGACCGCCAAATCTGCGAGATCGTGTGGCTTGTCGCCAGCGAGCACATTTACAACATGACAAATATCGGTCTGAACATCCACTCGGACATGCTCTGCGACGTCATGAGGAAGAAGAAGTAGACAGGGACAATCCGGGTGAAAGAGCGCTGCGAGGTCTCCGATGGAGCGCGCCTGACGGCGAGCGGACGTACGCTTTACGCGAACGTCTCCGTCCGTACCACCAGAGCGAGCCGCTCAGCCGCCGAGAACGGAAACCTCCACAACCTCGCCACTGCGCCTCCACGGCGTGCCCACAAGGGCATCGTACGTTCATGAGAGACGCCGGTCGTGTCGATTTCGAAGCCGTCCGTCCGACTATCTAGTGTGAGAGAAGGACCGTCCCCGGTCCGGGCGGGGAGAGAAGAGGTTCTCATGGGACGTACGTTGAGACGCAATGGAAGCACGGCGGGCAAAGTCCTTTGGCATGTGACGATGTCCTTAGACGGCTTCATCGCCGGCCCGGGCGACGTTATGGACCGGATCTTGCGATATTCGGGACCGCACGAGGCGTCCGCCATGAGGGCGATCACCGACGAGGTCGTCAGCACAACCGGTGCGGTGCTGGTGGGGCGGCGCAGCTACGACACCGGGAGAAGAAACGGGCAGCGCGCCGAATTCAGCACAGTCTACGGCGGAGCCTGGACCGGACCGCAATTCGTACTCACCCACCGCGCCCCGGACGTTCCCGAAGATCCGACGATCACATTCCTCTCAGGGGATATCCATCGCGCCGTCACCACGGCCCTTCGCGCCGCCAAGGGCAAAAATGTGGTTGTGATCGGCGCCAACGTCGCGCAGCAGTGCATCCACGCACGCCTTGTCGACGAGATCCTCGTTCGTCTGGCGCCGGTCTTACTCGGCGAGGGCGTCCGGCTGTACGGCGGACCTTGGACCCTGCCGATCGACTTGGAAACGGCGAGCATAACCCGGTCAGGGCAGCTGACGAATCTCCGCTTCCGCGTCGTCAGGTCGCCGTCCACATGACAATGCGGCCCGGCGTGATGCCGAGCACGGGGCGCTCTTCAAGCCGCATCGTTCTGTACTGACGGTACTTCCGGCGGAGGGCTCTAAGCGCCGCGGCATGCTCGGCCGCGCCAGGCTGAATCACCTCGGCCGTGCCGATGACGAGGACGTACCAAAGGCGGCGCCAGTCTTCCCGGTACGCGTCCACCACGAGGGCGACGTGCGGATTCGCCGCGATATTGCGGACCCGTTTGAGGCGCCGGGGCGCCGCGCGCTTCGGTTTCTCGTCGATCGCCGAATAGAGCCGGCGGCCGCGAACCGCGAAACAGATCGGTACTACGCTCGGCCGGCCCTGCCGGTCGGCCGTCGCCAGCCGCGCGACGCGCGCGCGCCGGAGCACCCCGTCCGGCCTCGCTAGGCTGGTCCCAGCCACCGCTCGACCAGCGTGATGAGCGCCGTGTGATCCTCGCCCGCCAGGCCCGACTCGGCCGCCGCCCGCCACGCTTGCCGGACGACTTCCCCGAGCACCATGGGGACGCCCAGACCGCCGGCGACGTCGAGGCAGATGTCGAGGTCCTTCAGGTACTGGGCGACGGTGAAGCCGGCCGTGAACCGCCGGGGCAGCATGTACTGCGCGACCTTGTGCTCCGTGGTGTAACTGCGGCCGGTCGAGCGGTTCACCGCGTCGAGCATCCGCACAGGGTCCACGCCGGCGCGGCGCGCCAGCGCGACGGCTTCGACGGCGCTCCAGATCGTCGTCGCCGACATCAGGTTGTTGATCGTCTTGGCGACGTCGCCGTCTCCCGGCGCATCCCCGACGTGGACGATCCCGCCGAAGCACTCGAGGACGGCCCGCTGCAACTCGATGAGGGCGGCGGGACCGCCGACCATCACGCAGAGGGTGCCCTGTTCCGCGCCGCGCACGCCGCCGGAGACCGGGGCATCGAGCACCCCGACCCCGCGGGCGGCCAGATCGGCGGCGAGCCGCCGGGTGACGGCCGGGTGCGACGAGGTCATCTCGAGCAGCGTCTGCCCGGGCCGGACGGCGGCGGCGAGTCCGCGGTCACCGTAGGCGGCGTGCTCGACCGCCGGTCCGTCCGGCAGCATGGTGATGATCACGTCCGCCTCACCGGCCGCCTCCGCCACGCTCGAGGCGGACGCGGCCCCGTCGCGCCGCGCCGCCGCGAGGGCGTCGTCGTTGAGGTCGTATCCGGTCACCCGATAGCCGGCCTGCACGAGCCGCCGGGCCATCGGGCGCCCCATGCGGCCCAGGCCGACAAATCCGATCCGTTGAGTCTCCATACCCGGGTATTTCTGTGCGCCGGCCGCCTCTCCATGCGGCCCTGAATTCCCCCGCCCTAGCGGCCTCGTCTCCGCGCCCGATCCCGCCATCGGGCAACGATCCGAGGCCGAATGACGGGAAATCGCCATTGGCCCATGACGGCGTATGGGGATGGTCGTGCAGCCGCGCCGGGTTACAGTGCGGGTAAGGACGGTGCCGACAAAACGCAAGCGGAGGTGGGAGACAATGACATCCAACCTGACAAGAGCGGCGTGGCGGGCGCTCGCGGTCGGGATCCTCGGGGGCCTCGCGGCAATGGTGCCGGGGACGGCGGGCTCGGCCGCGGCGGCGCACACGGTTGAACTGTCGATCGTGGCGGGTAAGAACGCGGCCGGCGGGGGCTTCGATTTCAACGGGTACCAGCGCGGCGGGATGACGATTACCGTGCCCCTCGGCTGGCGGGTCGTCGTGCACTTTGTGAACGCCAACGACCTCCCCCACAGCCTGGCGGTGTTGCCCTCCGGCGCGAACCAGCAGCCGGCGCCGTCGGCCGCCCCGGTATTCTCGGGTGCGACGACCAAAGATCCCGCAACGGGACTCCCCAAGGGCGCCAAGGAGACATTCACCTTCGAGGCGAGCAAGGCCGGGACGTACGAGTTGATCTGCGGCGTCTCGGGACACGCAGTCGCCGGGATGTGGGACAAACTGGTCGTCTCCCCCACGGCCCAGGCACCGAGTGTCGCTCCGGCGGGCGCCGCGTCGCTCGTCGCGGGTGCGAACTAAGGGTTGGCAGCCGAACGACGACGCGAGCCCGGCGCAGGCCGGGCCTCGCGCATCCGGCCGACGGGAGGCGACCATGATAAGAGGCCGACGATATCTGGTCGTGGTGGCGGGCGCGGTGCTCCTCGCGGCCGGCGTCTTCGTGGTGCGCCTGGGCGCGTCGCCGCTACCGCACCCGCGGACGATTACGCTCACCGCGTCGCAGTGGCGGTATACGCCGGGCATCGTGACCGTGAACGAGGGTGACCCGGTCACCCTGATCATCAAGGCCGACGACGTGACCCATGGATTCTACCTCGACGGCTACAACGTCACCGAAACCGTGGTGCCCGGCCAAACGGTCACCGCGCGGTTCGTGGCGACGCGGAGCGGACGATGGATGTTCCGGTGCGCGGTCACGTGCGGACCGTTCCATCCGTACATGATCGGCTGGCTGCGCGTTCAGCCCAATGTCACGCTGCGGCTGGGTCTGCTGGCGCTCGGCACGATCGGCGCCACGGTGCTCTACGCCGCGTGGGAGGAGGGACGGAAGCCATGAGTGCGGTGGATCGGGTGGCGGCGGACACCGCGACGGCCGTGGCCGGCGGAACCGCGGCCGGCAACGCCCGACCGCGCGACGTCTTCCTCGGCCTCGTGCCCGTGGACGCGCGTCTCGAGCTGACGAAGGCGCCGTGGCTGCGCCGCCTGCTGCGAAGCCGCTGGACGACCTTCCTGCCGACCGCGCTGAACCTCTTCCTGTTCCTGGTCATCCTCGCCGCCGGCATCGTCGGCACGCCTGTGGGCAACGCGAACATCGCGATCGTGTTCATTTGGATCCTGTGGTGGTCGGCGCTGATGCTGGTGCTCGTCCCGTTCGCGTCCCGCCTCTGGTGCGGGATGTGCCCCCTGCCCGTGCTGGGCGAGTGGCTGCAGCGCCTCTCCCTCGTCCGGCGCAGCTGGCGCCGGCCGCTCGGCCTGTCGCTGAAATGGCCCAAGAAGCTGCGCAGCATGTGGCTCGTGAACGGCGTGTTTCTGGGCGTCGCGGCGTTCAGCGGGATCATCACGACGCGGCCGTGGGCGACCGTGGCGCTCCTGGGCTCGATCATGGTCCTGGGCACGGGCCTTTTCCTCGTCTACGAGCGGCGGACGTTCTGCCGCTACCTCTGTCCGGTCGGGGGCTTCCTCGGCCTGTACGCTAATTTCGCGGCGCTGGAGATCCGGCCGAAGAGCACGCCGGTCTGCGTCGGCCACAAGTCCAAGGAGTGCATCCTCGGCAGCGCCGCGGGCCACGGCTGCCCGTGGCTCGAGCAGCCGACCAGCCTGAAACGCAACACCTACTGCGGGCTCTGCCTCGAATGTTTCCGCTGCTGCTCGCATGACAACATGGGTCTGTACGTCCGCCCGTTCGGGACGGATCTCCTGGTGGAGTCGCACCGCGGTCTCGACGAGTCGTGGAAGGCGTTCATCATGCTCGGCGCGGCGGCCGTCTACTCGGCGACGATGATGGGGCCGTGGGGCACGCTCAAGGACTGGGCGAACCTCCGGTCGCTCGGCGGGTGGGCGTTGTTTGCCGCGGGGCTCGTCACGGTCCTGGCCGGCGTGCTGCCGGCGCTGCACGGCGCCTCCGCCTGGTTGTCCTGGCGGCTTGCGGGGCGCACCGTGCCGTTTCGCCGCGTGTTCACGAACTTCGCCTATCACCTGGTGCCGATCGGGCTGCTGGCGTGGATCGGGTTCAGCTTCGCGATCCTGCTGCCGAACGGGTCGTACGTGCTGCGGATCATCTCCGACCCCTTCGGCTGGGGCTGGAATCTCTTCGGGACCGCGCATTTCGCCTGGACGCCGATCCTCACGAGCTGGCTGCCGGCGCTGCAGGCCGCGGCCCTCCTCTTCGGGTTCGTGTATTCGCTCGACGTGGCCTGGAAGATCGCCCGGCAGACGTTTCCCGCGCCGGCCGCGGCGGCCCGCGCGGTGATGCCGCAGATCGTGCTGCTCGGCGGGATTACGGCGGCATTCCTCTGGCTGTTCGTGGGATAGGAGGCCCAAGATGCGAACCCACGTGAACGCCCTATCGACACGGGGACGACGCACGCTGGCCGCGGTGCGGGCGGCGGCGGCGCGCGTCCGCGCGGTCGGAGCGGGTGAACTGGCCGCGCTCGGCGTCGCCGCGGCGGTGCTCGTGGTGGGGCCGGCCACGGTGTTCGCGTACGGCCGGTGGATGGATCGTCACGTGGTCGTGGTCCACGCGACCCAGTGGCAGTACGCGCCGAACGTTCTGCACGCGACCGCGGGGGTGCCGCTCCGGATCCGGCTCGAGTCGGAGGACGTCGTGCATGGGTTCAAAATCCTGGGTCTGGACGCGCAAGTCACCGAACTGATTCCGGGGAAATCGATCGAGCTGACGGTGACCGCTCCCAAACCCGGCACATACCTGTACATGTGCACGACCTACTGCGGGGTGCGGCACGCGACGATGTTCGGACGATTAATCGTGACGCCTCCCTAGCGGCCGAGACCGGACGGGTCCCGCCGGCCGGAGGAGTCCAGGGACGAAAATCGGAAATTCAGAACGGGGCTCGGCGTGCCGCGGACCGGGGCGAGAAAAGAGCGCGCGGTCGTGAGAGCACGACGAGAAGAGGGGGGAACAGGGGTGGCGAGCAGGTCGGGACGTGGCTTGTGCCTGAGGACGCGGGGCGCGCTTTCCATCGACGTGGTGCGTGTGGTTGGCGGCCTGCGCGCCGCGGTCTTCGGTATCCTGGCGCTCGCCATCGCGTTCTGGTGGACTCCGCGCGCCGATGCCCTGCCGAGTTTCGCCGGACAAACAGGGGCACCGTGCAGCGCCTGCCACATCGGCGGGTTCGGGCCGCAACTGACGCCGTTCGGTATCGCTTTCAGAGCGAACGGATATACCTGGCGTGGCGGCACCGGCCCCTGGGCGAATATTCCGATCAACATCCTCGTTACACCGAGCCTCCAAATCGACGCGAAGGCCCTGCCGGCGGCGCCCGCAGGGTACGGCACGAATAACTTTTTCAATCTCCTGGGGAGCGGCAGCGGCATCTTTATCACGGGCGGGTATTCGTTCAACGGCAAGTTTGGCATCGGCGGATTTGAACAAATTGGGTTCAGCGGCGTCCCCGGGGGATCGGTCACCGCGGTAGAAGCCACGTCGGATCTTCGGCTCACGAAACCGTTGACGATCGGGAATCACTCGCTCTTGCTGGGGTTCGATCTCACGAATACGCCGTCGGGGAGCGATCCCTACAACTCGCTGTACAATGGCTTTCAGTTCCCGTATTTGACGCCGTTCATCGGGCCTGCGCCGAGCGCGAGCCCGGCGATCAGTGCCCTCGGTACGACGGTATATGGCCTGAGTCTGTCGGCCTTGTACGACAACAAGCTCTATATCGAAGGCGGGCTCTACCAATCATGGAGCGCGAGTACGCTCAGCACCATGAACATCAGTCCGTCGAGCCTGGGAGTCATTTCCGGCACCGCCCCGTATTTCCGGCTCGCCTACCAGCACTCGTGGGGCAGCAACTTCCTCGAAGTCGGCGGGGTGTACATGGACATCCCGCTCCAGCAAGTCCCGGGCGCCGTAACCCCGTCGGACCAAAATCGGTACATCGATTGGGGTCTCGACGCCACGTACCAGCATACCTTCGGGCCGGACACCCTCGCGATTACCAGCAATATCCTGTTTGAGACGCAAACACTGACGGCGTCCAACGCGGCGGGCCTGTCCAGCAATCTTTCCAACGATCTGACGCAGTTCCGCATCGCCGCGGCCTATTACTGGCGCAACACCTATGGAGTCACGCTGGCCTATGCCAGCACCTTTGGAAGTGCGGACCCGACGCTGTACGCGCCCGCGTCGCTGACCGGGAGCGCAAACGGATACCCGAATTCGCAGGCGATCGTTGCGCAAATCGATTGGACGCCCTTTGGCAACGACACCACCCACGCGGGCTACCCATGGCTCAATGTGCGGATCGCACTGCAGTATACTTATTATCTGAAGTTCAACGGCGGGACGACCAATTACGATGGGTTCGGACGCAACGCGAACGACAACAACAACCTTCTCTTGTTCACCTGGTGGGCGTTCTAGCCGGGCCGCGCGCTCCTGGGCCGCGTTCATCGTCTGTGCCGCGCTCGGCACCGGCACCACCGCGTACGCCGCGGGTATGGTCGGCGAGATCCGGGGCAGCGTGGCAGATCAAACAGCTCCGGCGCACCCGGTGGCGGGGCGGGCGGTGCGTCTCGAGATCGTCGAGCCCGCCTTCAGCTCGACGCGGGTCACGACGACTGACGCTCAGGGCCGCTTCGCGTTCCCCGGCCTACCGGTCGGCGGCGGACCTCGGGTGTTCGTGGTGCACGTGGAATACGGCGGAGTTCCGTATACCGCCCGGATCGTCCTGACCGCCGCCGCCCCCGTGCGCAACGTGCCGCTGTCCGTATTCGCCGCTACGCCCGACCGGGCCGCCGTGCACGGGACGGTGGTATTCGTCGTCCTCGAGCTCGTGCACGACGCACTTCGCGTGAGCGTGATCCAGCAGCTCCACAACGCGACCGATCGAGTCGTGGCGGTGACGGACCGGGATCCCCTCGTGTTCCCGTTGCCGCTGGTGTCCCCGGCGCCGCGGGCGGCCGAGCCGGTCGAGTTCGTCGACGGATGGCGCAATCCGCACATTCGAGACCGCACGATTACGGATGCGATCCCCGTGATGCCCGGCGCCACACAGGTCGCGTACGCGTTCGGGGTTGAGCCGCGCTCCCGGTCGGCGACGCTGGGGTGGGAGTTCCCCTACGGCGCGACCGACCTGGAGCTCCTGGCGGACCCGAACATCCGGGTGTCCGGTACGGCACTGCGTGCCGGCGGTATCGTTGCGGAACGCGGGCGCCACTACGGGCGGTGGTCCGGCGGCCCCGTGTCTGCCGGAGGCGCGGTGTCGGTGCGCGTCGACGGACTGCCGGTGGTTGTCGACCGCCTGCCCGGAATTGTGGCCGCCGGGCTTGCGCTTGCGCTGGCGTGCGGGCTGGTGCTGGCCCTGCGCCGTGACCCCGCTCCGCCGCAGGGTTGAGTCGAGTATCGACGGGGGTGGTTACGGGGACGGCGGCTCGTCGTCGATCAACCGCTCGCGGATGGCGAACCGCACAAGCTCCGCGCGGTTGTGCAGGCCGAGCTTGTTCATGATGTTGGTGCGGTGGCGCTCGACCGTGTTGGGGCTCAGGCAGAGCTGCTCGGCGATCGCCTTGCCGGTCAGCCCCTCGGCGATGAGCGTGAGCACTTCGCGCTCGCGCGCGGTGAGCCCGGCGCCGGCTCCCTCGGCCTGGCGTTCGCCGGCGCGGCGGTATTCGGTGAGCATGCGCTTTGCCTGTTCCGGCGTCAGATACGCGGTGCCCGCCGCCGCCGCGCGCACCGCGGCCAGCAACTGCGCCGGGTCGGCGCCTTTGAGCACGTAGCCTTCGGCGCCGGCGGCGAGGGCCTCGAGAAAGAACCGCTGGTCCGCGTGCATGGTCAGCGCGACGACGTGGACCTCCGCGATTTCGCCTTTGATACGGCGAATGGCCTCGAGCCCGCCCATTCCCGGCATATTGAGATCCATGACCGTCACGTCCGGCCGCAGCGTTTGGGCCATCGCCAACGCCTCTTCGCCCGTGCCGGCTTCCCCCACGACGGCGATGTCCCGCTGGCCCTCCAGAAACGACCGGATTCCCGCGCGGACGATCCGATGGTCGTCGGCGACCAGCACCCTAATCGGCATCCGGCGTCTCCTCGACGGGGATCCTGGCCGCGACGCGCGTGCCGCACCCCGGGTGGGACGTGACGGACAGCGTGCCGCCGAGCAGGGCGACCCGCTCCCGCATCCCGGCGAGGCCCCACCCGCGGCGTCCGGTGGGGGGCGCCGCCTCCGGGTCGAAGCCGCGGCCGTCGTCCTCGACCGAGATCTCGAGCCCGCCCGCCACGCGCGCCAAGGAAATGACGGCGCGCCTGGCCTGCGCGTGGCGGATCACGTTCGTGACAGCCTCCTGCGCGAGACGGAACGCCACCAGTTCGAGGCGCCGCGGGAGCCGCTCGTGCTCGTCGAGGCCCGAGATCGACACTTGGGCGTCGATGCCGGCCGCAGGCAGATGGGATTCGGCGTACCAGCGAATGGCCGGGACGAGCCCGAGATCGTCCAGGACCGCCGGGCGCAGGTCCAGCATGAGCCGCCGGACGTTCTCGATCATCTCGGAGGTCTGTTCGCGGACGGCCTGGAGCTGCGGCCGGATCCCATCCGCGTCGGGCTCCAGGGCGCCCTCCGCCGTTCCGAGCTGCATCACGAGGGCGGTCAAGCCCTGGCCGATCTCGTCGTGCAGCTCTCGGGCAATTCGGCGGCGCTCTTCCTCGTGGGCGAGCACGATCCGTTCGAGGAGCTGGCGGCGCAGGGCATGGGCCGCGCTGAGCTCCCGCGTGCGGCTGGCGACCCGGTCCTCGAGTTCGCGGTTCCAGGCGGCGATCTCGTCACGCGAGGCGCGCAGCTTCACCCGCATCGCCTCGAAAGCCTGCGCGAGCGCGCCGACCTCGTCGCGGCGTTCGACGTCCACGGTGTCGTCCAGATTGCCGCCGGCGATATGCTCCGCCGCCTTCCGCAGCCGGGCGAGCGGCCGCAGCATGCCCTTTGTGTCGAAAAAGGCCAGAGTGGACATCCCTACCATGATAACGGCTCCGAGCGCGAGCAGGCCGTTGCGAAGCGCATGCGGCAGCGAGAGCACAACGTCGCTGGGCTCCTCGAAGTTGACCGACCACCCCGGGTACTCGGCGAGCGGTGTGTACACGACGTAGTGCGGGCGCCGTGGAACGTTGTGGTACACAATGGCCTGCCTTCCCGGCCGAACCACCGGGGCGAGGATGGGGAGATGCTCGCTCGGCCGCCCGACCTCGGCGAGGACGGCCGACGCGCGGACGATGCCCTGCGCGTCCATGATTTCGAAGTCGAACGATGCCCCCACTGGGCCGTCGAAGATGCCCCTGAGGGCAAGGCGTTCGAGGTCCACGGCGCCCAGAAGAACGCCGCGATCGGCGAGAGGGACGGCGAGGGCCGTCAGATGCACGTTCGGCGCTATGGCGAGGGGAGGAAGCACGGCCGCGCCACCGGACGCTGCCGTCAAAACCGCCAGGGGGAGACCTCGCCGCATCGAGGCAAACCACGATGCCGGCTGGGACCAGATCACGCGGCCGTCCGGGCCAATGATCGCGAGCGCGGAAAACCTGCGGGCCCACTCGGAGTCTTCGAGGACCGCGGCGCGACGTTCGGGCGCACTTTCCTGAGATAGTTCCCACCCGAGATCTTCCAGCTCGTTTCGGTAACCCGTAAGGGTGGCGGCAATCCGGTCGGCAAGCGCGGTCCCGACCTGCAGCCGCTGCTGCAGCACGGTCGACGTGCTCTCTTGAACGGCCCGGAACGCGATAAAGGCAAACACGGTGAGAATGATGGCGGTGGCCGCCGCCACGCTGAGCGTGATCCGGGCCTGAAGCCCGAGCGATCGGGCCGGGGGCCTGCGGGTCAGGCGCGGTGTGCCGGGGACGGTGGCCGTACAGACACCCCCATGCGCGAGTCGGCGTTCTTGCTGCTTGTCCCTTCAGTATGATGGCGCGCCGGGCCAGGCGCCAATACGGCACCGATTCGATTGTGGAGGTCGGGCCGGGACCGGATGCCGGGCGGCTACCTCGGGTTCACGTCGAGTAATCGGCGAAACGGGCGGTCTGGGCCCGCGCGGTAGGGTCGGTGACCACATTGACGACGGCCGGCCTGCCGCTGGCCGCCGCCCGTTCCAGGGCCGGCCTGATGAGGCCCGGGTCCTCGACGTACTCGCCGTGGCAGCCGGCGGCCGCGAACATGAGGTCGTAGCGCGTGAAGCCGAGGTCGCGGCCGGTCTTGAATCGGTCGGTGGCGGTCCAGCCGCCGTTGTTCGAGATCACGCAGACGACCGGCAGGCGGTGCCGGAGGGCCGTGTCCATCTCCATGGCGTTGAGGCCGAAGGAGCCGTCGCCGTGGAGGACCACGACGAGGTTGTCGGGCATCGCCACCTTCGCGCCCAGCCCGAACGGCAGGCCCACCCCCATGCAGCCGTACGGCCCCGAATTGAGGCTGTGCGGGGCGTAGAAGGGGATCGAGCCCCGGGCGTAGTTGAGGATTTCCTGCCCGTCGACGCAGAGGATCGCGTCCCGCGGCAGGAAGTCGCGGACTTCCTTGCAGAGGCGGAGCGGATGGATGGGGCGTGCGTCCGAGGACATCCGCTCCTCTTGCTCGGCCCGCCTTTCTTCGTCCTGACCTGCCAGGTATGAGACCCAGCCGGTCCGCCGTTCGGGGTGGAACGCCTCGCCGCCGGCGTCGAGGATCTGCGCCAGGACGGCTTTGGCGTCTCCGGCGATGCCGGCGTGCGCGTGCCGGTTGCGGCCGATCTCCTCGGGGTCGATGTCGATCTGGATCAGCTTGGCCTCGGGATTCACGCGCGGCGGCCGGGCGTATCCGATCACGTAGTTTTGGCGCGTGCCCACCAAGACGATCAGGTCGGTCTCCCGCCACGCCGCGCCGCGCGCCCCCAAGAAGCAGAGCGGATGATCCTCGGGAATGACCCCGCGCCCCTGGGGCGTCGTATAAAAGGGAATTTGAGCCCGCTCCACGAGCGACCGCAACTCGCCCTCCGCTTCCGCCCACAGCACGCCGCTGCCGCTGATGAGAATCGGGCGCTCGGACGCGGCGATGAGCGCGAGGGCGCGCTCCACGGTCCGGGGGTCTCCCGGCGGCCGCCGGCGCTCCGCCTCGGCCGGGACCCTGCGGACCTGATCATCTGGTGTTTCGCGGTAGAGGACGTCCCCGGGCATGTCCAGGTAGACCGGTCCGGGCCGGGCGCCGAAGGCGTGGCGGAAGGCGGTGCCGACCAGCTCGGGGATGCGCCGCGGATCGTAGCAGCGCTCGGCCCAGCGGGTGATCGGGCGAAAGAGCGCCACCTGGTCGGTCTCCTGGAAGGCGCCCATCCCGGCATGGGAGACTGGGCTCGACCCGCCGATGGCGATCACCGGTGCGGAATCGACGAACGCGTTGGCGACCCCGGTGACGAGGTTCGCCGAACCAGGACCGCTGCAGGCCATGCAGACCGCCGGCCGCCGCCGGAGCCGGCTGTAGGCGTTGGCCGCCATCGCGGCCGCCTGCTCGTGCCGCACGTCGACCATCCGGATTTCCTGCCGCAGGCAGGCATTCTCGCAGTCGATCATGGGGCCGCCCATGAGGAAGAAAATCACGTCCACCCCGTGGTCTTTCAGGCAGCGCGCCAGGATCTCGTTGCCGGTCACGGTTCGCTCCCCTTAGATGACGCCCTGCTCGCGCAGACGGGCGAGTTCCTCGCCACTCAGTTCGAGAAGCTCCTCGTAGACCTCGCGATTGTGCTGGCCCAGCAGGGGCGCCGCCGCGACCGGTACGTGCGAGCGCTCCATCTTTACCGGCCAGCCCGGCATCTTGAGGCGTCCCCGCGTCGGATGGTCGACGGTCACGATCGCCTCACGGCGGTTCAGGTGCTCGTCCCCGGTCAACTCCAAGGTATCGAAGGTCGCGCCGGCCGGCACGCCGGCCGTGCCCAGACGCTCCATGGCCTCCCGCTTCGTGTACTGGCGGGTCCACGCCGAGATCGCCTCGTCGATCACGTCCGCATGGGCGGCCCGCTGCACCGGGTTCGCGAACCGCGGATCGTGTCTCAGATCGGGACGGCCGATCACATCAAGCAGGCGCTCCCACTGGTGGTTGGCCGCCCGGCTGGTGTAGATGAACACGTAGTCGTTGGGGCCGCCCGGCGTGCACGGGTAGATGCCGCTCGGCGCCGTCATGCCGAGCTGGCTCTGATTGCCCCACCGCTCCGCCGCGTGCCCCGTGAGCAACTGGCGGGCGAACGAGATCCGGCAGTAGTTGATCACCGCTTCCTGCATCGCCACTTCGACGCGCTGGCCGAGGCCGGTCCGCTGCCGCTGGACGAGCGCGGCGAGGACCCCGACCGCCAGATGAAGGCCGGCCCCGGTGTCGCCGATGGTCGGCCCGGGCTTGAGGGGCGGGTCCTGCGGCCGCCCAGTGAGGCTCATCGCGCCGCCGGCCGCCTGGGCGATCATGTCGAATGCCGGATAATTTCCGAAGGGGCCGTCCGGCGCGAACCCCTTGACCTGCGCGTAGACGGCGCGCGGATTGAGCCGCCGCACGTCATCGTAGCCAAACCCCAGCCGCTCGATGATGCCCGGAGCGAAGTTCTCGACGAACACGTCCGCCCGTTCGATCAGGCGGCCGAGCAGCCGCTTGCCCTCGGCGTGTTTGAGATTGAGGGTGACCGAGCGTTTGTTGGCGTTGAGGAGGAGGAAATAGTAGGAGTCGAGGCCGGGGACATCGGTCGACGCCGCCCGGCCCTGTTCACCCTTCCCCGGCGGCTCCACCTTGATGACGTCGGCGCCCAGCCAGGCGAGCGTCTCCGTACAGGAGGTGCCGGCTTCGAATTGGGTCAGGTCCACGACCCGGACGCCGCTGAGCGCCGATCCCGCGTCAGTCACGCCGTCCACCTTCCACCGGGCAGGCCGGCCGTCCTGTCGCGCCGGGCGGACAGGCCTACGGGGCCGGGACGTCGATTTGCCGTACCATCTCGCCCGCCACGTACACCAGCACCACAAACGGGGGCGTCCCGGAGGCCGACGTGGAGACGACGTCTCCCGGAGCGTGGTTGGCCAGATAGACCGTGCGCTGGCTTCCGTCCGGTTGAACGGCGAGGACCTTCACGGGTTGGTGCGCGTCGCCTTGAGGAACGGCGATCCGCACAATCACCTGCGTTTGCGGGCCGGCCGGCCGGACCGCCGACGTCACGATCGCTTTTGCCGGCGCCTTCCCGGGCCGGCCGGCCGGCCCGGCGCCTTGGTCGGGCGGGAAGATGTCGACGGTCGCGCCGGCGAGGGCTTGTCGCACCTGGTTCAAGATCGCGGCCCGCTGCGGGTCGGTCAGGGCGGAATTCTGCGCGAGACCGCGCCCGGCGGCCGCGAGCGCCGCGTCGGCCGACGGGTACCCGAGGTAGAGCGTGCCGGCGGGTTTGAAGGCGCCCTTGAGATCGGCCTGGATTCGCACGCCTTCGAACATCCCGGTGCCGCCGGTGCCGCGGATGTGGACCGTGGCCTCGGCCGGATCGTAGCCTCCCATACCTTGCACGGGTTGGTTAATGAGGAGCGACACGACCGCGTCGCCCGCGGGCCCGTGAAGGACGACGCGCTCCGCCTTGCCCTGCGCGGTCGTCGTCGCGCTCACGACGACCAAGGTCATGTGGGCTTCCATCACCAGCGACGCCGGTCCGCGAAGCGGGACCCCGAGCACGGGTAGGCTGATGTCGAGATCCTCGCGCTGGCTGGTGCTGCCGCTGCTGACCACCGGTGTGGGGACGATATGCGTTTGGGCCTTCCCCATGTCGGTAATCACGATGCGCCCGCTGACGGGGACGGCCAATGCGGTGCTGTCGGGCGGGGCCTGAGCGCCGGCGTATGCGGGCAACGTCAAGACCATGGCGCACGCCAGCACGGCCTGCGCTCCGCGTGCGAGCCGGCGGCGGACGCGGGCGCCTTGGACGTTCACGGGTGGGGGTTCCGGGCGGCAGGGCGCATGCGTGGCATGGGACCTCGTGATAGGGTCTTTCCCCTTTCGCCGGGTCCCCCAGCCCCCATACGGCGAAGGTCTGATGCCACATACGGGCCGCCGCCCGATACTCCCTCCCTGTATTCTCGCGTTATCCTGATAGAAATACCCGCCCGGCTCCGAAGCCAGGGCAAAGGAACCAGAGATGGACGCGCCTCACCACGGGTTTGCGTGGAGACAGCGGATCGCCGACACAGCGCGCGGGTGGTCTTCTGGGCGAAGCCTGCGGGCGCGAATCATGGTGGTCGTCGCCGTCGGCATTCTGGTTCTGCTGGTCGTCATGGGCGTTGACAGCTACCAGATGGCACGGCAGTTGACCGACCAGCTACTCCAAGAGCGGCTCCGATCAGCGCAGGCTACGGCGGAGCTCCTGGACGGAACGCTGGCTCAATCCTTCCGGCAGTTGCAGGCGCTTGCGTCTTCGCCGGCAATGGCTGCTTCGGGCGCCGCCGCGGACCGCCAACGGGAACTGCTTCGTCAGATGCGGTCCCAAATTGCGCTTGCTTCGTACGGCTTCTACCTCGTGGATGCGACAGGGCGCCTCAGAATCGCGGAACCCGCCCATCCGGGGGATTTTGCGATCAATTTCCGGAACGATGCGGCCCTGGGGAAAGTTCTCGGCGGCGCGCCCGCGGCGGCATCGAATCTCGAGGTCCTGGGTGCCGGCCGGGTCCCAGCCGTCCTGCTCTGTGTGCCATTGCCGATTCGTGCCGGAGGACTGTGCGCCGCCGTCGACCTTCGCCGGCAGCAGCTCTTGCCCTACATTACGGAGTACAGCGCGACGCGCCGGCCGGGCACCACGTGGCACGCGCTGATCATCGATGCGCACGGAGAGGTTCTGGCCACCACCGAAGACGCCGAGGCCTTCCAGGCCAACGAACACCCTCTGTTCCATCACGCGCTCATGGCCGGCCATCGGGCGGGGGTCGGCCGCGCCGCGGTGGTCGAAGGAGGGCAGGTCCACGGATACCACATCATGGCCTTTGCCCCGCTGTATCAGACGGCGTGGGGGGTGAGTGTGGGGCAGACTCAAGCCGAAACCTTTGCCCCGATCGTCGCGGTGCGGAACCGTAATCTCTTGATCGGCACGACCGCCCTGATCCTGGCCCTCTTGTTCGCGTGGTGGGACACCGGCACCGTAGTGCGGCCGCTGCGGCTCCTGGCCGGCGCGGCACAGCGCATCGCCGGCGGCGACCTCGAGACGGTGGTGCGGGTTGATCGACACGATGAGATCGGCAGCCTGGCCGACGCCTACGATACGATGCGCGACCGCCTGAAGACGTCGCTCGCGGAACGGGCCCGGCGCGAGCACGAGGCGCAGGCACTGTACGCCGTCAGCCGCGAGATTCTGGCGCTCACCGACCTCCAGACGATCCTCGCGGCCATCGCCGAGCACGCGCGGCGCTTGCTCCACATGGAGGTCGGCGCGCTATGCCTGTTCACCGAACACGGCGGCCCCATCGTGCTCGGGGAGTTGAGCGGACCGCCCGACGCGCGGCTGCCGGAGCATTCCAACGGCTCCGGCGGCCTGGCGCAGGGAGACCCGTTAGTGTGCTCCACGGGCCACACGTGTCCATTTGTCGACGCCCGCTACAACCGCGCGCACGCCGTCGCACCTGTGCAAATCGGCGATCGCACCCTTGGAACACTGTGCGTAGCCAGCAGCACGCCCCGCCGCGTGACGCCGGACGACACCAATCTGCTCTCCGCGCTCGCCGCCCTGGCCGCCCTGGCCGTCCGGAGCAACGAGCTGCACCAGCAGGTGCAACAACTTGCCGTGCTCAGCGAGCGGGATCGCATCAGCCGTGATCTCCATGACAATACGATGCAGGCCCTGTACGGCGTCGACCTTGCGCTGGAATACGCCGCCGGACTGATCGACGAAGACCCGGGTGACGCCAAGCGGCGGCTGGCCGAGACGCTGGATATCCACACCCGCATCATTCAGGAGATTCGCGGCTACGTTCACAACCTTCGTCCACCCGAGACGGCCGAGCGGACCTTCCGGACGGCTCTGGAGGCCGTTGCCGGAGAGTTCCAGGAGCACTCCCGGCTCCCCGTCACCCTGGACCTCGAAGGCGCCGACGCAGTGCCGGCGCTGCCCAACGAGATGCGGAATCAACTGATCCTCATCGTTCGCGAAGCGCTCGCGAACGCCGCCCGCCACGCGCAGGCCGCACGCGTGACCGTCCACGCGTCCGCGGCAGACGACACGCTCACGCTCCGGGTGCGGGACGACGGTTGTGGATTCGATCCTGCCGGGCTGTCGTCGCGCTACGGCCTCGGCCTCGGCAGTATGGCCGAACGGGCCCGCGCGATCGGGGGGCGGCTTCGGGTTACGGCCGCCCCGGACGCGGGGACAACGGTCGAAGTCTCTGTCCCACGGCCGACCCGCGCGCAGGTGGAGGTGCACCATGGAGAAGCCGCTGCGCATCCTGCTGGTGGATGACCACGAAGTGGTGCGGGCCGGGCTCCGGATGCTGCTGGGGCACCGGTCCAATATGACGATCGTCGGCGAAGCCTCGACCGCGGCGGCCGCGGTGGAGGAGGCGGCGCGGGCGGCGCCCGACGTGGTGATCATGGACGTGCGCCTCCCGGATGGAAGCGGCGTCGAAGCCTGCAGGGAGATCCGGTCGGCGCGACCCGACACCCGCGTGCTGATGCTCACGTCGTTTGCGGATGAGGAAGCCGTCGATGCCTCCGTGATGGCCGGAGCGTCGGGCTACCTGCTGAAGCAGACCCGCAGCGCGGAGCTGATCCATGCGATTGAGGTCGTGGCCGCCGGGGAATCGCTGCTCGATCCCACGGTCACCCATCAACTCCTCGCGCGCTTCAGGCGCCTGGCCGGGACCGGCGGCGATCCCGTCGCGGCGCTGACGGAACAGGAGCGCCGCGTGCTGGCGCTGGTCGGGGACGGGAAGACCAATCGAGAGATCGCCGCCGCGCTGCACCTGAGCGAGAAGACGGTCAAGAACTATGTCAGCACCCTGCTCGGCAAGCTGCACGTGCAGCGGCGCGCGGCGGCCGCGGCGCTGGCCGCCAAGCAGAAACTGTCCTAGCCTCCGCGCGCGGCGGCTCTACCGAAGGGCCAAAGGTCCCGGGACCTTTGGCCCTCAGTCTTGGGGCCAACGGCTCTACCGCCGCGCCCGCGCCGACTCTATCGTAGAGACTGAGGCGCTCGTTGCGCGAACGTTGGGAGGCGCGGTCATGGCTGCAACGCGGATCAGCTACAGTCCGGAGCTGGAGGGCGCGCTCGCACGGCGCGAGGGAGTCGGTAGATTTGACGCGACGGTACGGGAGGCCATCTCGGTGCTCACCGACCGGTTCACCGAGGTGCGCCTGAGCCCGGCCTGGGCCGCGGCCGAAGAGGGCGCGGAGGTGGGCGCAGATGGCGTCACGCTTAGTTTGACCGTTCTTCCGGCGCGCTTTGCCGATCCGCTCGGGTTGACGCGGTTCCTCCGTCACGAGCTGGGACACGTCGCCGATATCCTCGACGACGAGTTCGCGTACGGTCACGTCCCGGAAGACCTGATCATGACGCCCACGCTGCGACGGCGGTTCAAACTCCTCTGGGCGTGCTCCGTCGATGGCCGCACGGCGCAACTCGGCGGGTCGCCGCTGCATGCGCGGGCGGAGTACCAAGCCGAGCTGGTGCGGCGGTTCCCCGGACTATCGGGCGGCGTCGCCGGCATGGCCGTCAACCAACTGTGGGACGATCAGCGGCCGCGCTACTGCTGCCTGATGCGCATGGCGGCCGACCTCGCCGCGCAACCGGCTGCGGTACTGTCCACGACGGGCCCGACCGCCGTAACGCAGGGGGCCCGGTACGCGACAAGCCAGACGTAATGTAATGCAGCACACAGGGCGATGGCTCAGGGGTTGACGGGGCATGCCGCTGATCGGCCGGCGGAACGAGAGGTCCCGGCCGGTCGCGCGCCTGCCCCTCCTGCGTTTCGCATCGCGTTGAGGGCCTGACGATGCCGACGGTATCGATCGAGACGCTCGACTGGCTGGCCCTGGGGATCGGCGCCCACGCCGCGGTGACGCTGTTGTTGTTCCTGCGTTACCTCGAGAGCCGCGAGCGGATTGTGCTGTGGTGGACGGGCGCCTATGTCCTGTTCACGCTGCACGTCGTGGCCGAAGCGGCGGCGATGCGCACGGCGCAGCCCTGGCTCTTCTTCGCCCGGAACACGGCATTCGTCGCGGCCTCGCTGGTGATGCTCTCGAGCGTGGCCGCGGCGTGGCGGGGGCTGACACGGCGCCAACTGCTGGCCGGTGCGGGCGGAGCCGCCGTGTTCGTGCTTGCGGCGTCGGCACTCGGCGCGGGTGCCGGGACCTGGTGGATCACGGTGTGGCCCCCGTCGGTCTTCGCGGCGGCCGCGTTCCTCGCCTCGGCGTACTTCCTCCGGCAGGCCGAGCGCGGCGTGCGGCAGTGGGGAACGGTCCTTCTCTTCTGGGGGCTCGTCTTCACCGGTCTGCATGCGTTGGATTACCCGCTCTTGCGGCCGGTGGCCCCGCTGCCGGGAGCGCTGGCGTCGGGCGTGTTCACGCTGCTCTTTGGGACCGGGATCGTGTTGCGCGCCAATCAACGGGTTCGCGAACTGACGTTGCTCAACACCGTGCGCGGGACGCTGCTGGCGCGGGTGTTCACCACGCAGGAGGACGAACGCCGGTGGATCTGCCGGGCGCTCCACGAGGAGATCGGACAGATGCTGTCCGCCTTCATCATGTCGCTGGATGGCACCGAACCGTTCCTCGCCGAGGCGCCCGCGGAGACGACCCGGCAGATCGCGTACATACGGAGCGTGGCTGAGAAGACCTTGGACCAGATCCGTGCGATCGTCAGCGACCTGCGGCCCACGCTTCTCGACGAGCTCGGGCTCCTGGCCGCCATTTCCGCTCACGCGCACCGGGTACTGAGACCGGCCGGGATATCGGTCGACATTGAAACCGACGGCCTCGCGACGCGCCTGCCGCCGAAGGTGGAAGTGGTGCTCTTTCGCATCCTCCAGGAGTCCCTCACGGACATCGCCAAACATGCCGGCGCCACCCGGGTCGGGGTGACCATCGCGCGCGCCGGTTTGACCGTGCGCGCCATGGTCACCGACAACGGCGCAAGGTTCGAACCCGCGATGAGCCCGCACGGCGGCGAGGGGCGGGCCATCGGGGTGTTCGCCATGCGGGAGCGAGCCGCCGCCATCGGCGGGCAGGTGAGCGCGTCCACCCTTCCAGGAGCGGGAACACGCATTGACGTAATACTGCCGTGCGGCGACGAGCCCGTAGTGCCACGGGCCCCGTCTCTGTTGTCGTTCGCAGTTCTGTAGTCGGTCCGAGACACCAGGGAGGCGCAGAGGATGCGGCGAGTGTACACGACGATCGCGGTTCTGTTGTTTGCGGGCGCGGCGATGCTCAGTCCACTCATCCACCGCGGGGCGGTCCAGGCCGCCGCCGGGGTTCTGGTCACAATCCCGGGAGATAACTATGCCCCCGCGGCCGTCATGATCGAGGCGGGGCAGACCGTCACATGGATCAACAAAGATTCCGACCCGCACGTCACCACGACCGTCCCCGGGACGCCCCAGGCGTTCACGCTCGTCCATGCGCCCGGGAAGCCGGTGTCATTCAAATTCACCAAGCCCGGGGTGTACCCGTACTACTGCCTGGATCACGCGACATTCAACACCGCGAGCCGGCGGGTCGCCGCCAGGAAAGAATCCGATGCGTTCCCCTTGGCCATGGAAGGACTGATTGTGGTCAAAGGTCCCGGCTTCACGGGCGCACCCGCCGCAACCGTCACGATCTCCGGAGGCGCCTACGGCCCGGACGTCGCCGTGGTGCGCGCCGGAGGGAAGGTGACTTGGGTCAACGATGACACGCGCACCCACACGCCGGTACTCGTCCAGGCCGGCCGGCCCAAATTCGATCTCGCGGCCGGGAAGAGCCACTCGGTGACGTTTGCCACCCCCGGAATCTACTTTTTCTACGACGAGGGCAGCGCGACGTATAACCCGAAATTCGGACTGGCGGCGGCCAAGAAGGGCGCCCCTCACTTTCCGATCGCGATGCAGGGGTTCGTAGTGGTCCTCTAGTCCCTTTTCATGCACGCGGCGCCGGGCCGCCCCACGGTAGTGGCCGCCGCTGGGGCGGCCGCGGCCGCCCTCATTCTCGGCCTGGCGGCCCTTTCGGGATCTGGGTCCGGTGAGGCCGGAGCCAATCCTCAGGATGCGCTCACCCTGGTCCGCCGGGCGTTGGCCGCCCTGGAGGTCACCCCGCCCGACCTTGACGCGGCCACGCGACAGGTCATTCTGGCGCTGCTCGCACCCGATCGGCGCGGAGTGGACATGAGCCGTGTGGAGAACGCGGCCCACGCGCTCGGCGAGGAGAACCCCACGGGCGCGGCGGCCGACCTCATGGACGCTCTGCGCCCCGCGCAAGCCGGCTCCGCGAGAATCGACATGACGCTCCTCATCCCCGTCCGGCCGCGCTTCGCCGCCACGCCGAGCGCGTGCGCCCTGCTGGCTGCCGCCGCGCTGCTGGCCCTGGCCGGGGTACTCGTCGTGCGCGGATGAGTTCTCCTTCACGTGTAAGGCGGTTGTGGGTCGCGCTGGATGCGCGGCTGGTGCTCCACAACTTCCTCTACGAAGTCCCTGCCTACGCCAACACGTTCCCGTACGTCCTGGGCGCGGTCACGCTCGCGGGCTTGGTGATCCTGGTTGCCAGCGGTATCCTTCTCGGCCAGTTCTACGCTCCGGATCCCGGCGCCGCGAACCAGAGCATCCGGATCATTATCGCCCAAGTCCCCGGCGGCGAGGCGATCCGCGGCATCCACATCTGGGCCTCGCATCTGACCATGGTGGTGCTGCTCCTGCATCTGATGCGCGTCTACGCAACCGGCGCCTACCGGTTCCCGCGCGAGGCCAACTGGGTTGTGGGCGTCGCGCTGCTCGCGACGATGCTGGCTTTGTTCTACACCGGGACCGTGCTGCGATGGGACCAGGAGGCGGCCGAAGCGCTCGAGCACAACGTCGCGTTCACCGCGTTGCTGGGCATATTCGGCGGTTGGTTTTCGCCTACATTTTCGAGTCACGTCCCGCTCCTGACCCGATTGTACATGGCGCACGTGAGCCTGCTCCCGCTTGTGCTCTTCATCTTGCTCACGGCTCACGTCTACCTGGTCCGACAGCACGGGATCTCGCCGCACCTGACCCGGCCCGCGGCGGCGGAGCCCCGGTACACGTTTGCCCACCACCTCAAGAAGGCGGCCGGGTACGGCGGCATCATGCTCGGCCTCGCGCTCGCGCTGGGGGTCATCATGCCGCCCGGCGAAGGCGCCGCTCCCGTCGCGGGCATCGAGGTGACAAAGCCACCATGGCTCCTCCTGCCCTTGTACGGGCTGGAGAATCTGTTTGGGCTGCAGGGCCTGTGGGGCGCGTTGGTGTTCTTCCTTTGGCTGCTCGCCGTCCCGATCCTGGATCGTGAGCGCAGACCGGGATGGAGAGGCCGGCGGCGCGCGCTGGCGGCGGGCACGGCGGTCTTGGTGGTGCTGGTCGGCCTTGGCGTCTTCGCCGAGATATGGCATCCGGTGGCGCATCTCCACTGAGTCCGCCGCGACGTCGCCGTTGTTCCCGGCATCTGCGTTGCGCCGGCACAAAGACCCGAACAACCCCTGCTCGTAGGCGGCGTGGCGCAGCGCCTGTCGCGGACCTTCATTGAGGAGCCGGGGAATCACGCTGCTCTCGGCGGCGTTCGGCGCAGCGACGAGGTCGCTGTATGGTCGCTGCTTCCCTCACGCTGATGCTGGTCATCGACGATCCCGGCGCGCGATCCGAGATGAGCGCGCGCCTGGCCGCGCATCCCGCATGCACGGTCGTCGGACCGTTTGGCACCGACGACGATCTCGCCGCGGCCGCGG
The DNA here is from genome assembly GCA_035945995.1 of bacterium. NCBI lineage: Bacteria > bacterium. The sequence continues at coordinate 5,789 of DASYZR010000120.1, read as the reverse complement.
CGGCCGCGGACCCCGACGCGATCATTTGGGATCTGGGCGACGATCCCGAAACGTCGCTCCTGCGCCTCTCCGAAGCGCAGGAGCTGCGGGTGCCGATCGTAGCCGTGGTTCAGGACGAGCGCGACGGGTTCCGGGCGCTCGCGCTGGGCGCCGCGGGGCTGCTGCCGCGCGCGGCCGACGCCGAGCGGGTGATCCTCGCCGCCGGGACGGTGGCGGGAGGGCTCCTCGCGCTCGACCCTTCGGTCGCCGGGTTTGGGGACGCGGCCCGAGACCCCGAGGCGGACTTCCCCGTGGAGACGCTCACCCGCCGCGAGCGCGAGGTCTTGCGGTTGATGGCCGAGGGACTCGCGAACAAAGCGATTGCCGAGCGCCTCGGCATTACGGAGCACACCGCGAAGTTCCACGTCCATACTATCCTCGGCAAGCTGAGCACCCAGAGCCGGACGGAAGCGGTTGTCCGTGCCGCCCGCCTGGGTCTTATCACGATTTGACCCCCGGGACCTGATCGAACGATGGATGTCGGGCCTGTCGTGCCACGCTACCCTCAGGTTGTAGACACATCACACGCAAACGAGGTGACACGGTCATGAGTGCACTCACGACGTTTTCCGACGCCCTGGCGGGCGCGGTGGAGGCGGCCGCTCCGTCGGTCGTCCGCGTCTCGGGCGGGCGCCGCCCGTCTACCGGAATTGTCTGGTCGGCGGATGGAATTGTGCTGACCACGGAGCACATGCTACGCCGCGACGAGGATATCACGATCGTCTTGGGCGACGGACGCGAACTCGCGGCCACGGTTGTCGGCCGGGATCCGAGTACCGATCTCGCCGTCCTCAGAGTTCAGGCCAGCGCGCTGCCGGTTCTCACGTGGCGGGACCCGGAAGCCCTGAAGGTCGGTCAGTTGGTCCTGGCCCTCGGCCGCCCCGGGCGGACGGTCCGGGCGAGGTTGGGCATCTTGAGCGCGGCCGGGCAGGACTGGCAAATTCCGGGTGGGACCCGAGTCGATCGCTATCTGGAGCCCGACATCGAGCCCGTCCGCGGCGTCTCCGGCGGTCCGCTGCTCGACGCCGACGGCCGGGTGATCGGGGTGAATACCGCGGGACTCAGGCGGGGGCTCGTACTCACCATTCCAACGCCCACGGTGCGCCGCGTGATGGACGCCCTGCTGACCCACGGGCGTGTTAGACGAGGATACCTGGGCGTCGCCGCGCAAACAGTGCCCGTGCCCTCGGCACTGGCGCAAACCGTCAATCAGCGCGCCGGGCTCCTCGTGCACGGCGTCGAGCCGGGCAGCCCCGCGGAGCGCGCCGGACTGCTGGTCGGCGATCTGGTGCTCGCCATCGGCGGCCGGTCCGTGGACCGGGCGGATGAATTGATGGGGCTCCTTACGGAAGACCGGATCGGCGCGACGGAGTCGGTCCGGCTCGTGCGTGCCGGACAGATTCAGGACGTGCAGGTGACGATCGGAGACCGGCCCGCGGCCGCGTGATGGCGCGGGACTCCCGACGGCACACCGCGTGACCAGGGGGGTGGCCATGAAGGTCGGCATCTTAGGGAGCGGCCAGGTCGGCCAGGCACTCGGGCGGGGATTTCTCGCGCTCGGCGATGAGGTGATGCTCGGCTCCCGCGAGCCGGAGAATCCCAAGGCGGCGGCGTGGGCGAAGGCGGCCGGCGCGCGCGCATCCGCCGGCTCCTTCACCGCGGCCGCGCAGTTCGGCGAGATGGTCCTGCTCGCGACGCTCGGCGCGGCAACAGAGAACGCGATCCGCATCGCCGGTCCCGAGCACTTCCGCGGCAAGCTCGTGATGGACGTCACCAACCCGTTGGACTTTTCGAAGGGGGCGCCCCCGGGGCTCGCCGGCGGGGTGGGGGACTCCGGGGGCGAGCGGCACCAGCGGCTCCTGCCGGACGCGCAGGTCGTCAAGGTCTTCAACACCGTCGGGAACCAGCTGATGTTTCGGCCCGAGCTGCCGGGGGGACCGCCGAGCATGTTCATCTGCGGCGACGACGCGCGCGCCAAGGCGCGTGTGGCGGATATCTGCCGCGATTTTGGCTGGGAGACGGTCGACGTGGGCGGCATCGCCGCCGCCCACTACCTCGAAGCCATGTGCATGGTGTGGGTGCTCGCGGGGTCAGCCTCCCACAACTGGAACAACGCGTTTAAGTTCCTGCGAAAGCCGTAACGTCGCCGAGCGCCGCACGTCTGCTCCGGCACGCGCGGGACTCCCGGTGCGATGATCGGCAGCCACGTCCTCGCGGCGATCAGCCTGAGTGGAGTCGTCCTGGATCTCGGGGAGCGGTCATCGGTCTCGCCGGGACCGTGGCCGGGCGCCTGACCCACGAAGGCGCCCGCGGCGTCGAGTTCGGGTTCGAGATCGGGCTCGTCGTCGCCGCGGTCGGCGCCGTGGTCGCGACGGTCAGCCCGTACGTCGAGTGGTGGGCCGACACGCTGCCGTCGCAGCGGCTCGGCGTGCTGGGGACTGCGCTTCTGCTCGTCGGGTTCGCCCTGCAGTCGTGCCAGTATTGGGTGACGCTGCTCGGCATCCAGGTCCGGTAGGCCCTGCCGCGGACCGGCGTCCGGGTCACACCGGGCTCCTCGCTATTGAGGCCTATCCCCACAACGCCGGTTTGGCCACCATCATGTACACGATGATCACGGCGATGATGGCGAGTGAGATCCCGAGGCGCGTGCCGCGCGCCGCGAGCGCTTGGTACGCGGGTGAATTGGGACCGCCCGCGTCGAGCGCCTGGATTTGGCGCCGCAGCGTCGGTGTGTACCCGACGATCGCGATCACTACGAGCAGGACGTAGAGGATGAGGCCCGTGAGGAGCCAGGGCGTCGTCAGCGGGATCCTCCCCATGCCCGCCATGGCCATGCCCGTGATCAGCAGGAGGCCGTAGGCCGGATTGGCGATCCGATCGTCCAGCATCTTGACGCCGCGGAGCGCGAAGGCGAGGTGCTGCGGTTCCCGGGCCGCCCTCGTGAGCCAGACACCGTAGGTAATGTTGGCCCCCAACGCGGTGATCGCCATCAGCACGTGAATCCATTGCAAGAGCACATAGGCGCTCATCAACCACCTCCGCCGTTGCTCACGGGGTGTCCCGTGGCGACCGGACTTCCACCGGGATGGAATCGGGTCCGACGCACATGAAGTACACGTTGGGCCCGCCCTGCTGCAGGTCACGCGCGATGGCGACGCCGCCCTCCGCAGGCGATCGTACACCTCGCGCACCTCGCTCGTGCGCTCCAGCACGAAGCCCACGTGGAAATCCGGCGGGTACACCGGCGGAGGCGAGTGGCGCAGGTTGCTTACCCCGAGCGAAAATCCGGCTTCGTCTTCCAGCATGGCGATCTCTCCGCGCCGCTGGTACGTGCACCGCAGGCCGAAAAATCGCTCGAAGAACTCGCGCGCGGCGTCGACGTCCGATACCTGCAAATCGACGTGGTTGAGTTTCACAAGCGGCACGCTCCTTCCTTGGCCGTCGCAAGATCGCGGCTCTCGGTTCCGGGGTTCTGGTTGAGTGTGAGGCCGCGGTATGGAGCAGCGATGGAGGCGATGTGGAGAGCGCATGGAGACGGTCGCACGCCCATTCCCGGTTTGACGGATGATACCGGATAGAAAACGGGTGGTTCACCCTTGTCATCGCGCACTTCTGGCTTCGTGACGAGAAGATGACGCCGTGGCGCGCCGGCGGCGTCGCGCCCGGCTTCACGGGCGTCGTCGTCCTCGTGAGCGGCAGCCTGGGGGCGGCGACACCGTGGAACAGCCTCTGGGGACAGGCGGCGGTTCTCGCCGCCTCCGTCAGTTATGCGCCTGCCGCGACGTTTGCCCGGAGGCACCTGCGCGGACGGCCGCTGATCTTGCAGGCGACCCTCGCCGTATGCATGGCCGACGCGATGCTGGAGCTCGCTGTTCCCGCGGTCGCACCGCCGGCGGCTGCCAACATCTTCCGGTGACGTGGCGGGCCCTTGCCTGGCTTGGCCTCCTGGGTTCTTCGGCCTGTTGCTCGGCGTCGGGCTTCTCGGCGAGCCGCTGAGCCCGCGGCTCATTGGCGGGACGCTGCTCGTCGTCTCCGGGATCGCCATCGCCGGCCGCGTCCCGGCGTCCACGGCCGGCCTTGGGCGCGTCGATCTCCGGCGCGCCACGACGCGCTGACCCTGGTCAACCGGTTTCGAACAGGGTGGGAGCAGGGGCGGAGGCTGCGTGTCACCCGTGTCGAAACACACCCGAGCGATGCGCATGCTTCCGGTTCGCCCGATTTTCCGATGATCGTTCGCGGCACCATCCGGCGGAGCGCCTACTTCGACTCCGCGGCACTGATGCAGGTGCAACAGGCGCTGCGCGAATTTCCCGGAGTTCAGGAGGCGGGTGTGGTCATGGCGACCCCCGCGAACCTGGAAATGCTCCGCGACGCCGGCCTCGACCCGATGAGTCTTGCCGTGACCGCCCCGGCCGCTGGAACCGCCGCCGGTCCGAACGATCTCGTGGTCATGGTGGGCGGGGCCAGGTCGGAGCAGGTTCAGGCCGCGCTCGATGCCGTGGACGGACTGCTCGTCCGCCGCCCGGCGGGCGCGGACGGACAGTACCGGCCGCGGACCGTGACTGCGGCCGCGCGCCATCTCGCCGGGGCGAACCTCGCGCTCGTCTCCGTGCCCGGCCGCTTTGCGGCCGGCGTCGCTCGTGAGGCGCTCGGCGCCGGACTGCACGTCATGCTGTTCAGCGACAACGTGCCGCTTGCCGATGAAGTGCGCCTCAAGCACGCCGCGGCCGGCGAACACCGCCTGATGATGGGGCCTGACTGCGGGACGGCGGTGCTGGGCGGCGCGGCCCTCGGGTTCGCGAACCGCGTGCGGCGCGGCGCGGTCGGCCTGGTCGGCGCGTCGGGGACCGGCATCCAGGAGATCGCGACGCTCGTGCACCGGTTCGGCGGCGGCGTTTCGCAGGCGCTCGGCACCGGGGGGCGGGATCTGTCCGCGGAGGTGGGCGGCATCACGGCGCGGCAGGGGCTCGCGATGCTCGGCCGCGATCCGCACACGGGTGTGGTCGTGCTCGTGTCCAAGCCGCCGGCGCCGTCGGTGGCCGCCGCCCTGGCGGCCGAGGCCGCGTCCCTCGGCAAGCCGGTCGTCACGGTCTTCCTCGGCGCGGCCCCGGTCGCGGCCGGGACGCCGGTCTGTCAGGCCGGCACGCTGGAAGACGCGGCGCGTCTCGCGGTCGCGCTCGGAGCGCGGGACGTACACGGCGCGGCCCGGCCGGCGGACGGCCATCCGGATGCCGGCGTCACGCTTGCCGGTGACCGGCGCGCGCTCGACCGGATCACGGCGAGAGCCCGCGACGCGGTCGCGCGCCTCGCGCCGGCGCAGCGCTACCTGCGCGGTTTGATGAGCGGCGGCAGTTTGTGCGCGGAGGCCGTGACGCTGCTCGAACACGCGCTGCGCCCGCTCTCCACGAACGTCTCAGCCGGCGTCGCGGAGCACCGTGACGGGATCGGCCCGAGCCGCGGCCACACGGTCTTGGACCTCGGGGCCGACGTGTTCACGGTCGGCAGGCTGCACCCGATGTTGGACATGACGCTGCGCGCGGCGCGCCTGCGGCAGGAGGCGGCGGATCCCGAGGTGGCGGTGGTGCTCCTCGACGTCGTGCTTGGACTCGGGGTGCATGCCGACCCCGCCGGAGCGCTCGCGCCTGTGATCGCGGAGGCGCGGGCGGCTGCGCAGGCCGCCGGCCGCTCGCTCGCCGTCGTCGCGTCGGTCTGCGGCACGGACGACGATCCGCAGCCGCGGGCGCGACAGG
>DASYZR010000119.1 GCA_035945995.1 bacterium | reverse complement strand
GCGGGGTCGAGTATCGCCGCCAGCGCTGCCAGGCCGTGCCCGAGCCAGCCTCCGACGATCTCGTAACAGCGCCGGGCGGCGGGGTCACCCTCGCGGGCGGCCTGCGTGACGCCCAGCCCGCTGATCCCCTCCACGCTACCCCCGCCCAGCTCGAGCAGGCGGACCGCCTCGCCAGGCGAGTTCTTCGCCAGCTCGCGGGCCTCGATGGCCAGCGCGTTCCCGCTCGCGTACTGCTCCCAGCAGCCGCGCTTGCCGCAGCCGCACGGTCGCCCGTCGGGCACCACCCGGTAGTGCCCGGGCTCTCCCGCGATGCCCCACTGACCACGGTAGAGCTGGCCGTTGATGACGATCCCGGCCCCGATGCCGGTGCCGACCGCGACGAGGACGACGTGCTCGTACCCGCGCCCGGCGCCGAGGATGGCCTCCGCCCAGGCCGCCGCGTTCGCGTCGTTCTCGACCACAACGGGAAGCCCGACGCGATCCTCGATCACCTTCTTCAGCGGCTCGTCGCGCCAGGCCAGGTTCGGCGCGAACAGGATGCTGGCGCGGATCGCGTCGACGAAGCCGGCGGCGCCGATCCCCACCGCGTCCGCCTTGTGACGGCCGAGCATCTCGGTTACGGCGTCCCCTACCACCTGCGCCGTCTGCTCGGGGCTGGTCGATGGCGTGGAGCGCTTCAGCTTCTCGATGATGTGCCCCTGCTCGTCGACGGCACCGACGGCCACCTTGGTGCCCCCGACGTCAACCCCGATCGTCAGGCCCATGGTCCGGCCCTTCGGAGGGCGCATCCGATGTATGTGCCTCCCGTGGATCCGTCCGCGGACGCATCGACAGAACCGATTCGAACGCCGAGAAGGCTTCCTGCACGGCCGAGGCCACGACATCCCCGGCGCCGGCCAGCTGCCCGCCCAGGCCAGGGCCGGATTCCCGCATCCGGCGCGCCGCCCGGCAGACCGGGCACCAGGCGCACTCGGGCGCCTCGCGCGACTCGTCCGGCGGCGGCTCCGTCGTGGCGGTGCCCCAGACGTCGCCCGCCTCGGCGGTATTGCCGCCGAAGGTCCTGCGGAACTGGCCGGTCAGCTCACGGCGCATGCTGCGCGTGCCCGACCGGATGAGCCAGCGCTGGATCCCGGCGGCCAGGTCGGCAGCGAGGTCGGCGCCCGGCGGACGGGACGGCCCGCCCGGACGCGATCCGGGATCATCGCGGCGCGCGCCGTTCGCCGCGGCGCCTTGCTCCTGATTTGTGCTGTCGGGCGGCGCGGTCATCTCGTGCTCCCGATGGACTCGGCCCGCGACTTGAGGCCCTTCAGCGCGGTCTCTATGATCATTTTCTCGGCCCTGCGCTTGACAATCCCGATCATCGGAATGCGGATGCCGACGGCAAGCTCGTAGGTCACCTCGGTGCTGTCGCCGCGGTCGGCGAGCGTGTACCCGCCGCTCATCTCCGATATCACCGAGCCGGCCTGGGTGAGGTTCCAGCGGACCTGCGCGTCGCCGTCCCAGTCGTACCCGAGCACGTAGCTGTCCTTGATCATTCCGGCGTCGAGCTGGATCCGGACCGCGCTCGCACGGCCGCCGGGGTCCTGCGACAAAACCTCCGCGGAACGGACCGCGGTCGCCCACTCCGGATACGCCGCGAAATCTGCGATCACCGTCATGACATCCTTTCGCGGCGCCCCGATCACGATGCTCGACGTGGTCTTATCCGCCATCCTCGGAGCGTACCTCCAGTGCCGCGTTTCCCAGGCCCCCGATCATGGTCATGGGAGTTTTACCACTCGAGGGCGTAGGGCGTCCCGGTAGCGCGGAAATGCCCCACGTTGATGCATTCGGTCTGGCCGATCCGGAGCCGGGTGGCGAGCGGCTGGTGTACGTGCCCGAACAACATGTACCGCGGCTGCGTCGTCTTAACCGCGTCCAGCAGGGCCTGGCTGCCGCGCTCCATCCTGCGCGCCACCGTGTCGAACAGCAGCTCCGGCACGTCGGGCGGGATGTGCGCGCACAGCACATCCACCTCGCCGACCGCCTCCACCTTGGCCGCGAAGATCTCGTCGGCCAGTTCGTTCGGCGTCCGGTACACCGTGCGCAGCCCGCCGCCG
>DASYZR010000118.1 GCA_035945995.1 bacterium | reverse complement strand
GACGATATCGTGCCCGGCGCCCGCAGCCAGTTCGGAGGCGAGCCGGGCGGGCAGCTGGTCGATCGGGATGTGGTCCACGCGGACCGTGACGGCGTTCTCGACGCCCCAGTCGTTGGCGTACTTGTCGAACGCGGTGTCGTAGGCCGGAATGAAGTGGCTCCACACCAGGATGCGAAGGGACGATCCGCGGATCTGCGCCGGCGCGGCGGCTGCTTCCCAGGGTGCAACCAGACGCGTCGCCGCCGCCCCGGCAATTCCCGCGCCGGCCGCCGTCAGCAGCCGACGGCGGGTCAGAGTCCGACCAAATTGCTTCACTATCCGTTTCGCCATTCCCCACCCCCTGTGCGTGTTTGTCCGCACTGCGGTAACGCACCGGACCCCCCATATGCCGGCCGAACGCCTGCCTGCCACCCTCTACGAGGACGGACTTCGCCAAGTTCGCCAGACGGAACTTGAAGTGGTGCCGGGGGTTCGCGCCGATGCGGGAGGACTCCTGCTCGGGCCCCCTCACTCCGCCCACCGGCCGAGGCGCCGGGCCTGCGTCACGATCGCCTGCGTGTACGGGTGCTGGGGCGAGGCGAAGAGCGCGTGAGTCTCCGCCGATTCGACGATGCGCCCCCCCCGCATCACGTGCACGAGATCGGCGGTCTGGGCGACGACGCCGAGATCGTGGGTGATCAACAGCAGGGCCATCCCGAGGTCCCGCTGCAGCCGGCCGAGCAGGTCGAGGATCTGCGCTTGGACGGTCACGTCGAGCGCCGCGGTCGGCTCGTCGGCGATGAGAAGGTCCGGCCCCGGGGCGATGGCCCCGGCGATGAGCACTCGCTGGCGCTGCCCGCCCGAAAGCTCGTGCGGGTAGCGGCGGAAGAACGACGCGTCGAGGCCGACGCGATTGAGCGCCTCCACGGCCCGGTCGCGCGCGCCGCGCCGGCCGAGGTGCGCGACAATGCCTTCCATCACCTGGGCGCCGGCCGTCATCAACGGATCCAGCGCGGCGCCGGGCTCCTGAAAGATCATCGCGACCCGCCGGCCCCGGACCGCGGTCAACTCGCGCTCGGACATCGCGGTGAGATCCGCGCCGTCCAGCAGGATGCGGCCCGCCGTGATCCGGGCCGGCGCGGGGAACAATCTCAGGACTGCGTAGGCCGTCATCGACTTGCCGGCACCCGACGCCCCGACCAGCGCCGCGGTGCGACCGGCCGGGACCAGGAGCGACACGTCTTCCAAGACCGGCAGCAGCCCGGCCGTCCGCCCCTGGGCCTGCGGCGCGGGCCAGGGCTGCCCGGACGGGGCGGGCCGCTCCAACGCGACGCTGAGTCCTTCGATGCGCAGCTCGCCGCGCGGAGGACCCGAGCCGCCCGAGCCCGCGGTCACGCCTGCTCGGTCTGCTGGGCGCGCCGCCTTGGAAACCGCTCTTCGAACCAAGTGTAGAGAACCGGAATCAGCAGCAGCGTGAGGCCGGTGCTGACCGTGAGGCCGCCGATCACGGCACGGGCGAGCGGCATGTTGGTCTCGCTGCCTTCCCCGAGCCCCAGGGCCATCGGGATCATGGCGAGGATCGTCGCGATCGCGGTCATCAGAATGGGCCGCAGCCGGATCCGGCCCGCCTGCAGCACCGCCTCATGCGCCGGCATCCCGCGCGCCTGCATCCTGTTGGCGTAGTCGACGAGCAGGATGCCGTTGCTGACGACCACGCCGATCATCGTAATCACACCCATGAACGAGATGATCGAGAGCGTGGTGTGCGTGAGGAGCAGCATCCAGATCACGCCGATGAACCCCAGCGGGACCGTGAACATGATGATGAACGGGTCGACGAGCGACATGAACTGGCTGGCCATGATCATGTACACCAGCATGAGGGCGAGGATGAGCGCGAAGCCGAGGCTCGAGAACGCGCCCTGCTGCTGCTCGGTCTGCCCTGCCAGATGGTAGCTGAAGCCCGCCGGGAAGGGCATCCGGTCGAGCTGCGCGGCGACGTCCTGTGATACCGCGCCGAGCGGCCGGTTGATCACGTTCGCCGTCACGTCGATGGCGCGTTGCTCGTTCTTGCGGCTGATCTGAAGCGGCTGGCTGCTGAGCGAGATGCGGGCCACGTCGCGGAGGAGAATCGGGACCATCGGGGGCGTGGTTCCCGCCGGGGCCGGCGCGCCGGGCGTCGGGTCCGCCAGCACGTTGAGCGGGACGTTCCCGAGGTCCTCCGGGTGCGTCCGGTACGCGTCCGCGAGCCGGACGACGATGTTGTACTCGTTGCCGGTCACGGGATCGATGAACTGGCTGGCCGTGGCGACGTTCCCGGCCATCGCCGTGTTGACCGCGTTCGCGATGTCGGTGGACGACACCCCGAGCTGGGCCGCTTTCTCCTGGTTCACGTCGACGTTGAAGTCCGGGTATCGTCCCCGCGGGGTAATCTGGACGTCGGCCGTGCCGGGGATCCCGGCGACCATGGCGGCCACCTGCTGCGCGAACTGGAGCCCGGCGTTCTGGTCGTACCCCAACAACTGGATGTCGACCGGCGCCGCGGCCCCGACGTTAATGATCCGGTGCTCGAGCCCGCCCACGTTGACGAACATCAGGACGCCCGGGAACTTGCCGTTTAGGGCCGCCCGGACGGCGTTCGACCAGTCGGTCGAGGAACGGCGTCGCTTGCTCGGGGGGACCAGCCGAACCTCGACTTCGCCGTAGTTGGGGCCCGCGTTCGATCCGAAGGCGCCGTTGTTGTTGCCGGTATTGGTGTAGACGGCCAGCACGTCCCGGGGCGGGATCACCCCGCGGACGACGGTGGCGACCTGTTCGACGATGCCGGAGGCCTGCTGGACCGCGGTCCCCTGCGGTGCCTGCACCTGCACGGAGAACTGGCTCTCGTCGGTGTCGGGGAAAAACTCGGTGCCGATCCCGCGGGCGGCCACGACCGAGACGGCAAAGACGACCGCAATGGCGGCCACCACGGCGGAGGCGTGCCGGAGCGTCCACCGGAGCGTCCCCTGATACCGCTCGTCCAGGCCTTCCATCAGCCGCTCGCTCCAGCGGACGAACCGCGCCACGGGGCCGCGTCCCTGCGCGGCCGGGCCCCGGCTCGAGCGGAGGAGCTTGAGGCTCAGGACCGGGTCCATCGTCATCGAGACCACGTAGGAGGCGGAAAGCGCAAACACGATGGTGAGCGCCATCGGGACGAACAGGCGCTGCGAGATGCCGCTGAGGAACACGACCGGGAAGAACACCGCGATGGTCGAGGCCGTCGAGGCCAGCACCGGCAGGCCGACCTCCTGCGTCGCCTCCAGGACCGCCTGCAGCACCGGGGTCCCCGGGACGGAGAGATGTCGTGTGATGTTTTCGCGGACGACGATGGCGTCGTCGACGAGCCGCCCCATCGCCAGCGTCAACCCGCCGAGCGTGAAGATGTTGAGCCCTTGGCCGGTGAAGTACAGGAGCAGCAGCGCGGTGGCCACCGACAGCGGAATGCCCACCCCGATGATCACAAGGCTCCACAGATTGCGCAGAAATACCAGGACAACCAGGAAGGTCAGCGCGGCGCCGATCGCGGCCTCGCGCTCGAGCGTCGCGATCGCCGCCCGGATGTACTGCGACTGGTCGAAGCCGATTTGAAGCGTCACGCCCTTCGGAACGCCGGCAAGCCGGGGAAGCGCACGGCGCAGCGCGTCCACCACCTGAATGGCGTTGGCGTCCGGCGACCGGGCCACGAACATGAGCACGCCCGGCCTGCCGTTGATGCGCACGATCTGCGTCTGGTCGGCCGCGGCATCCTGCACCTGCGCGATGTCGCGCACGTGGACCGGAATTCCGTTGTGCGTGGCCAGGACGACGTTCTGAATCGCGGGAACGCTCTGCAGCAGACTCGGGACATTGAGCTGATAGTCGATCCGGTTGTTCTTAATGTCGCCGGACGGGACCAGGGCGTTGTACTTGCTGATCCCCGTGATCACGTTCTGGAGCGTGAGCCCGGTGGCCACCAGCCTGTTGGGATCCACGTTCACGCTGAACTGGCGGACGAGGCCCCCGTTGACGAACGCCGTCGAGACACCGGGGATGCGCTCGAGCTGCGGCTGGATCGTGTTGTACCCGAGGTCGTACAGCTGCCGCGCGTCGAGCCCGCCGCCGCCCACGACCACCTGGGCGACCGGGATGTTCGAGATGTCGAACTTGAGCACGAACGGCTGCGACACGCCGGTCGGCAGGCTCCGCATCACCCGCTGGACGTTCTGGATGACCTCGACCTCGGCGATGTTGAGGTCCGTGCCCCAGTCGAACCAGACCTGGATGCTGCTGCTCCCGGTCCGGGTCGTCGACAAGATCTGCTGGACGCCCGCCACCCGCGTGACCGCCTGCTCGAGCGGATAGGTGACGGTTCGCTCCATCGTCTCCGGGCTCGCCCCGGAGTACGTCGCGTTCACCAGGATCGTCGGGATCGTGATCCGGGGAAACAGGTCGCGCGGCAGGCGCTGGAGGGCGATCACGCTCAGCACCACGACGGCGATGCAGGCCATGAACACCATGACCGGGTTGCGGGTGGCGCCGCGGGTCAGGAACACGGCTCTCCTCCGGTCGCCTTAATCCGGCGTCACGGCGTCCCCGCCGCCGAGGCCGGGGCCGTCCGAACCTGCTGTCCCTGGCGCAGAAGATCGGCGCCGCGGACGACGATCGTGTCGCCGGGCGCGAGCCCGCCGGTGACCTCCACGACTTCGCCGGTTGCCTCCCCGACGGTGACGGGCTGCTCGCTCACGGTGCCGTGCTCGACGGTCCAGACGTAGTGCTGCGTGCCGGCGCTTTGCAGCGCGGAGAGCGGGACGACGAGGGCCCGCCGCGCGCCGGCCGACAGTTGCGTGGTGGCGTACATACCCGGCCGCAGAAGGTTGCCGGGATTGGGGATGTCCACCTCCACCTGCACCGTCCGGGTCGTCGGGTCGACGCCGCCGGCGATGCGATTGACGACGCCGCTGAAGACGCGCCCGGGATAGGCGTCCACGGCAATCCGGACCGGGTCGCCTTTATGAAGCATCGGCAGCACCTCTTCCCCGGCGTTCAAGACGACATCGAGGTGGTTCAGGTCGGCGATGGTCAGGATCGACGTCGACGTGCCCGGGGTGACGTAGGCCCCTGGATCGAGTTGGCGGCTGACGACGACGCCGTCGAACGGCGCGACGATGGTCGCGTATTGGAGCTGGAGACGTGTGTTCTCGAGCGCGGCCGCCTGCGTCGCCGCCTGAGCCTGCTGCGTCTTCACCTGCGAACGGGCGGCGGCTTCCTGTTCTCGGGCGGCGTCAACCTGCGCCTGCGCCTGGGCGACCTGCGCCCGCGACGCGTCCACGGTGGCTTGCGCGGAGTCGACCGCGGCCCGGGCGTCGTCGAGGTTCTGCTGCGCGATCGCGCCCTGCCTGGCCAGGTCGGCCGTTCGATTGTACGTGGCCCGCATGTCGGCGAGCTGCGCGTTTGCCTTGACGACGGCGGCGCGCGCGCTCGTAAGACCCGCTTCCGCGTTCACCCGCTGGGCCCGCGCCGCGGCGACCTGCGCCCGCGCCGTCTCGACGGCGTTCTCGGCCGCGCTCAAGGTCGCCTGGGCCTGGGCCACCTGCGCGTCGAGTTGCGCGTGGTCGACCGTCGCCAAGACCTGCCCCGCGCGAACGGCGTCGCCGGGCCGCACCGTGACGGTCTGCAGGTACCCCAGGGTCTTCGGAAAGATCACAGCCTGCGTCAGCGATGTGATGCTGGCCGTCAACTGCAGCGTCCGCGGCAGCGCCACGCGCCGCGGATGACTGACGGCCACGACGGGCACCGGGCGTCTTCCCGCAGCCGGGGACGCCGCGGGACCGCGCGACGCCGGCGGGGCCCCCCGGCTTGCCATGATGGCGGCGACGATGACGGCACCGGCCACCACCGCGCCCCAGATCCACACTCTCGTTCTCATGTCTGCGCTCCCGCCCGCTCGACGGGCCCGTGACGGTCGATTCCCGCCGCGACGAGGCGCCGTAGAGCCCGGACCTGCCGCTCGAGTTTCCGCCCGAACGTGCTCAACTGCGCGATTTTGTCCTGCACGGACCGCCACTGCGCTTCGGTGACGGCGAGCGCCTGCTCCAATTCCTGCCGGCGCGCCGCGGCGTCGGCCGCCCGCTCGGCGGCGGCAAGGTGGCGTGTGCGCGCGTCCTCGGCGTCGAGAAGCCGCTTGATCTCGGCGAGCGACAACCCCAGCAATCGTTTGAGTTCCTTGATTTCCTCGATGCGCTTGAGGTCGGCCGCCGTGTACAACCGTTGCCCGCCGGCCAGCCGCTCGCTGGGGACGAGCAGCCCGATCTCGTCATAATAATGAAGTGTGCGGGGGGTAAGGCCGGTGAGCTGACAGGCTTCGCCAATTTGATAGAAGTTGCCCATGTCGCGCTATTGTAGGGGGACCATGACGTGCGTGTCAACCCTCTCCCGTCCGCGTGAGGAATCTCACCATCTCCTGGACGCTGTGAAGGATATACCCGCCTGGTCACAAAGTCGTGAACGGCTCCGCGGAGGTGAGGTCGGTTTGCCAACCCCCATACCCGAACCCGTGCAGAAATTTCTCGAGAAGCCGAATTTCGCGGTCCTGGCCACCCGCTCGACCCGCGACAGACTTCAGGCCACGCCGGTCTGGTTCTTGTACGAAGACGGACATATCATCATCAACACGTCGCAGGGGCGCGTCAAGCTGCGCAACATGCGGAAAAACGCGGACGTGGCCCTCGCCATCGTGGACTGTAAGAACCCGTATCAGTACGTGCAGATTCACGGCAAGGCGGTCGCCTTCGACACCCAAAACGGTGCGCGGGACATCGACCGGCTGTCGCAACGGTACCACGGCAGGCCGTACGCGTATTCGAGCACCGACGCCCCGAACAAGCGGGTGACGATCCGCATCGCACCGTCGCGGGTCAACACCATGGGCTTCTGAGCCGCAAGGCCGGCGGCGTTAGACGACCTCGGCCGCCCTCAAGCGCTCGACATCGGCGCGGCTGTACCCGAGTTCGGCGAGCACCTCGTCGGTGTGCTGGCCCAGGAGCGGCGGCGGGAGCCGGAGCGCCCCGGGCGTGTCCGAGAGCGCGAACGGCGTCCCGATGGTGCGCAGCGATCCGTACGCCGGATGCGGCAGCGCGGCGTCGAGGCCCAGCGCCTGCACCTGGGCGTCCGCGAAGACCTCGGCCAGATCGCGCACGGGGCCGGCGGGCACTCCCGCGGACTCCAGCCGATCGATCCACGCGGCGGCCGGGGCCGCGGCGAACCATCGCGTGAGATCGGTGACGAGTTCATCCCGGTGCACGACCCGGCCCGCGTTGGTGGCGAACCGCTCGTCGGTCCCCTGCGGCAGGCTGAGCGTCCGGCACAACCGCCGCCACTGCGCATCCGTTCCCACCGCGACAAGAAACCAGCGGCCGTCGGATCCCCGAAAAGCCTGGTAGGGCACCAGGTTGGGATGCCCCGACCCCGACGGGGCCGGCTGCTGGCCGGTGGCGAAGTAGCTTTGCGCCGCGTACGTCATCCAGGTCACGCCCGCTGCCAGCAGCGACGCGTCGATTCGCTGTCCGTGCCCGGTGCGCTCGCGCGAGTACAGCGCGGCCAGGATGCCGGCGAGAGCCGTTGACCCGGTGGCCAGGTCGATGACGGCGACCCCCACCCTCACGGGGGCACCGTCCGCCTCTCCCGTCGTGGACATCAGTCCCGTGGCGCCCTGCATCAGCAGATCGTAGCCAAGCTTCGCGCGATCGGGCCCCACGGGTCCGAATCCGGACACCGAGCAGTAAATGAGACGGCGGTTGAGCCGCGACAACGTGTCCCAGTCGGCGCCGAGGGCCGCCTGCGTTCCGGGCCGGAAATTCTCGAGAAAGACGTCGGCGGTCTGTGCGAGACGGCGGAGGACCTCCCGCCCCGCATCGGCGCCGAGGTTGAGGGTGAGGCTCCGCTTGTTGCGGTTGACCGAGAGGTAGTAGGTCGCGTCTCGTGTCCCGCCCGGGCCCTCGACGAACGGCGGTCCCCAGGCGCGCGTCTCGTCCCCCGCCCCGGGACGCTCGACTTTGACCACGTCCGCACCCAGATCGCCGAGGAGCATGCCGCAGAACGGCCCGGCCAGGATGCGGGATGCGTCGATGACCCGCACCCCGGCCAGCGGTCCGGCCGGCCGGGCGCCGGACGCATCGTGACCTCGAGGTTGCCCGTTCAACGGTGTCGCTATTTGGCAGGCCGGGGCGGAGTCCCTCCGGCGCCGCGGGTCCGCGCCACCTGACGTAGAACGCCGGAGGACTTCTGTCCGTAGGGACAAAGAGCGTGGACAGATGGGCGAGGCGATGAAGCAGCGCGTTCGGAGCGGGCTGGCGGGCATCCTGGCCTTCCTCGTCCTGTGCGGCGCGTCGGGAACGGCGCCGGCGCGCACCGGGGACCGCGGGCGCCAACTATTTTCGCACCCGTTCGCCGTTCTCGACTCGATCCTCGATGCGTCTGGGACGGCGGACGCGGCCGACAGCCCGCACGCCGTCCCGCCGCACGTGCGACCCGGCGCGATCGCGCTCAGGCCATCGGCATTGCTCAACGGCGCCGTCCCCCGACATCACGACCGGCCGCGCTCTCAAATCACGCGGATTTCCCTTCCTCCCCCGGCCCAGCGGGCGGACTGACGGCAGCACGTCCAGGCCACAATGCCGGCGGGAGGCGTGCGAGCACGCCCCCACGCTACGGGAGGGAAACTCGTATGGGACTGTTCGAGAGACTACGCGGACGATCGGCTCATCGTTCGGTGCACGTAATCGGACGCATCACGGATGACCCTCAGTTCGTTTCGCAGAACGGAACGAACCAGATGGTGTTTCATGTGACCGAGGTGCCGGAGACGGAATTCCGCATCACGATGCTCCCCACCACCCCGAAGCGCCGCAAGGGAGAACGCGTGGAACTCGTCTATCAGGTGCGGGAGGACCACATCGCGTGGGTTGAGACGATGAACGCCGCTCCCGACGCGGAAGCCACGCGCGTGAGGAATCAGGAGTACTTAGCGAGCATCCAGGCCAGCCAGGCGAAGCACGAATGAGATGCAGGGGAAGTCGTTCCGGACCGACATAAACTGCCGGATCGCGGCGACCTGAGGCGAATCCCCCGCTCGATAGAGGAATGGCGAAGCCGGCCGGGCGCGCCGGCCGGCTTCGCCGGCAAACGGTTCGTACCGCTAAGCCGCCATGCGGTTCATCCGCTGTCCCAGGAGCCGCCTACCCTCTTCAGCCATCTCACGGTTGTCGCGTTGGACCCGGCGGAAATACTCGGCCAGTTCCTTGTCGCCGGCCTGCTCGGCGTCTTTGGCATATTGTCCGCACGTTTCGCAGCCCTCACGGCAGCTGCCGAGCGGGCAGCCGTCGCCCACAAGAATCTCGGTCCAAACGATGCCGACTGCCACATCAGAACGAACGCCGCGGCCACGCGCAGCGTCAAAGGATGGCTCGAGTGGTTGTTTGACGTGCCGGAGCCCCTGTCCGGGATGGAGGGGGAAGGCCTTCCACACGAGGACGCGCACTGGTACGAAGATCGAATCGACGCCGGCGAAACTTTGGTGGGGGTGCGGACGCAAGACCGGCGAGGTGCCGAGCTCGCCCAAACCCTGCGGCGTACCGGGGGCCACAGCGTGGGCCGTTATGAAAAGCTCGCGGGGGGTTGGACGCGATTCACCGGCGAGGACGGGGCAAAGACGGCTTGACCTCAGGTGATCTGGTCCTGAGCACCCTCGCCTATGATCGCCAGGTCAGAATGAGGCCCACGACCGCCGCGGTCATGACGGCGGTGGTGACCCAGCCGATCCCGTTGAGCAGCGGTCCGTTCACGCGCGATCCCATGATCTCGCGGTTGTTGGACGCCAGCATCACCAACACGAGCATCGGTGGTGTAAGAAAGCCGTTGATCACGGCGGTCACGAACAGCGCGTTGATCGGGTTAATGCCCGTGAAGTTGAGTACCATTCCGATCCCGGTCGATGCCGCGATGGCGGCGTAGAACCACCTCGCGCGCCGGGGTCGTTCGCCGAGACCGGCCCGCCACCCGAACAGATCAGCGATCGCGTAGGCGGCGGATCCCGTCAGCACCGGGATCGCGATCAGTCCTGCGCTGGCAAGTCCGATGGCGAACAACCACGTCGCCAGTGGACCGGCCAGCGGCCGGAGCGCCGCCGCGGCCTGTGCCGCCGACGTGATGTTTGTGTGGCCCGTGCGGTGCAGTGTTGCCGCCGTGGCCAGAATGATGAAGTACATCACGACATTTGAAAAGACCATCCCGACGTCCACGTCCCACGCCGCGTACCCAAGTTCGGTTCTGCTCACGCCGCGCCGCTGCCACAGACGCCGCTCCCCGATCGCCAGGCGCTCTTCCACCTCCTGACTCGCCTGCCAGAACCACATGTAGGGAGAAATCGTGGTCCCAAGCACCGCGACCAGGACCGCCAGAAACTGGCCGTCGAGCCTGACGCGGGGAACGACCGTCGCGACGAGGACGTCGGACCAATTGGGCTGCGCCACAAACGCGGAGCCCACATAGGCCAGGAGCAACAGGCTCATCCACTTGAGCGCACCGGCAAGGGCCGGGTACGTGCCCCACACCACGACCGCGAGGATTCCGGCTGCGACTGGCACGATCATCACCGCGATCGGCACGGGAACCATCAGGTTGAACGCCGCCGCCACCGCGCCGATGTCGGCGCCGGCGTTGATGGTGTTCGCGACGGCTAGTCCGAGGACCGCGCTCCACACCGCCCACGCCGGATACCGGCGGCGCAGCGCGCCGGCCAGGCCGTGGCCGCTGACGAGACCGATCTTGGCGGAGATGAACTGCACCGCCGCCGTCATCGGGATCGTGAATAGCGCCGTCCATAGCGTGCCCAGACCGAGTGAGGCGCCCGCCACGGCGTACGTCGCCACCCCCGAAGGATCGTCGTCGGAGGCACCGGCAATGATGCCGGGGCCGAGGACGGACAGGCATCGAACGAGCCAGGAGTGCGCGGCGCGGACTCGATGCTCGCGCGCGCCGGGGCCGGGCCGCTTGCGGCCGAGGTGAATGGTCCGAACCTTCATTGTGAGATTTCGCCAGGCGCTTCGCGCCCCGCGCGCGGCCCAAAGGACTCGGATAAGGCTGGCGCGCTACCGGCCATCGCCCGTTCAAGCTCCAGAAGCCGCCTCGCGTGCATCACGCCGGGTTGAACAGGTTCGTGAAATCGATGCCTTTCACCGCGAGGCCGATGGGCGGCTTGATGATGTCGTTGACCAGCTATGAAATAACACGCCCAAAGGCCGCGCCGATGATCACGGGCGATCGCGAGATCGATGACGTTGCCGCGCGCGACGAACGCCTTGAATTCCCTCCACATCGCAGCGCCCTCGATTCCATCACCTAGGGCGTCTTACGCCGCCGTTGGAGGTACGCGACCTATAATACGGCGCGCCGCCCGGTGATGAGGTTGTAAATGAGGACGATGACGGCGATCACAAGCAGCAGATGGATCAGACCACCGGCGATGTGAAACGAGAAGTACCCGAGTACCCACAACACGAGGAGAATGACGAAGAGTGTCCAGAGCATCCTGCACCTCCAGTATGGCGGGCGACTGCCCGGTCTTCACCCTGATCCGATGCCCTTTTAACCGGCGGCTACGGTCTCCAAACAGGGAGCACGCCGGCGCCAACCCGACGCGGCGTAGAGTGCGTTGAGATTCCGCCGGCAGGTTTCGTCGGCTCGCCGGGGGGCACTATTGTATTGAGAGAATCGAGTAAGCGGAGCAAGGGACCCGCGTCGCGGGTCGTCCGAGGAGACCACCCATGCCGGAGAGAGAAACCGTGGAGAGGGCCAAAGAGCAGGCGCGCGAGGGCAAGGCGCCGACCACGCAGGCCGGAGAGTTCGTGCGCGAGGAGATGCGGCACATTAGAAAGGGCAAGCACGGCGCACGGTCGACGAAGCAGGCGATCGCGATCGGACTTTCAAAGGCGCGCCGGGCCGGCGTAAAGCTTCGCCCACCCAAGAAGGGGGCGGCGTCGGAAAGGACGCGCCGGAGCGCTCAGACCGCGCTCCGGCGGGGACGGCGCGGCGGAAAGGTCTCGCTGACCCGCTCGCGCGCTGTCCACGGGGCGCTGCGCCGCGAGAGCCGTTCCGCCGCATCACGCCGCTCGCTGGCGCGTCAAGCCCAGGCTGCGGCGCGGCGACGTGGGGCACGGGCACGCTCGGCGGCGGCACAGAAGGCCGTACGGACCAAGGGCCCGCGCGTCCGCGTGGCCGCCGCACGCAAAGCCGCGCATACGCGCGCCCGTCGCACCCGCTGACAGACTCACCGCCGCGACGCCCTAACTGATCGCCGAGTTTGACGCGCGCGACGTCCATGCGCTGTTTTTGCGTCCCCGCGCGTGCGGAGACGGCGGCGAGACGGCCATGATCCGCAAGCTGAAGTCCGGTAGATATCGCCTCTACTCTCGCCGGCGCGATCCGAGGACAGGAAAGCGGCGCAATCTCGGCACCTTCAAGACCCGGGCGGCGGCGGAGCGGCACGAGCGCGCCGTCCAATACTTCAAGCGCCGGGCATGAGGATCATGGGAGGGGCGCAATGACGAAGCCGTCGTGGCGTGCGCGGTCGCGGCGGCCGTGCCGTTCCACGCGGCCGGCTCGGCGGGAAGCGATGGGTTGGAAACGTGAGGATGGTATCGATGGCCCCTCCAGTTCTTCGTCATCGCGCCATCAAGACTTTGGCGGCGGCGCGGCGCCGCGAGCTCGAGCGGGCGAAGCGGATCCTGCAACACAAGAGGGCGCGAATGCCGTAGACTTTGTTACGGATTGATTGCTCCGCATCAGACGGCGGGCCCGGGGACGCCGGCGGCGGTAGGCGGACTTGATGAGACTACTCTCGTGGGGTTACGGGAGGCGCCGTCCTTCGCGTCAGCCCAAACTCCTTCGTGCGCAACCGCAATTCGTGTCCGCGTCTTGCAGCCCCCTGCCGCGGACTCGCCTCGATCGCAAAGGGGGTAGATTCCGCTGCCCTCAAGCCCTCCGGTCATGCGTGATTCGCCCGCCTGCCGTTCGCTGATGGCCCCCCCGGCCCATCCGGGTGCGACAACGCCTGCAACGCCGCATCGACCGTCGGGAAGATACGAAACACATCCTGAAGGCCCAGCACCGAGAAAATCCGCCGCAGGGTCCTCGACGTAACGACCACGGCCATGCTCGTCTTGCGCTGCGCGCATTGCTCATGCAGTCGCACCAACGTGTTCAGGCCGGTGCTGTCGATGTAGGAAACCCCCCCGAAGTCTACGATGACGGTCCGGCTATCGCTGAGGGCCTGGTCCAAGATCTCCGCGAGGCGGTGGACGTTGCGGAGATCGATCTCGCCGGACGCGCGCACGATGCCTGCCCCGTTACGCCGGGCATACCGGCATTGCAGCAGCGCATCCGGCCCACTGCGGGCGTCCCCATCGGCCCCGTGTACCGCCGTCTCCTCCTGGGGCCACAGGACCGAATCCCCAAGAGGCGGAGGTTCCACGCCGCTCCCACCGCATCGCGGACAGAGCGTCACCTCGGCCGAGCCTGTGCGGGCGCGCACGGTCCCAATGCCCCTGCAGTGCCTGCAGCCCTCGCTTTCGCCGACGATCCGTCTTGTACGATAGATGGCATAGCCCATGGCTCACGCCCACGACCGAGGTCGAAACCGGCTTCGGTTCTCACGCAGCTGCTGAACCAACGCGCACCTCCCTGCCGAAGTCGAAGGGCTACCCTCGCTCATCGACCACCTGTAACGCGGCCTCGATGCTGGCAAAGACGGGGAGCACCCTATCGAGTTCCAGGACGTCGACGACGCGGCGGACGATGCGTGACGGATTCGCGATGACCACCCGAGGGGCGCCCGCCGACGCGCGCCGCTGGTGGCGAAGCAGCAGGATGATGCCATAGGCGTCGATGTAGCGCAAGTTCTTGAGCTCGAGAATGACCGGCTTGTGCAAATCAACGGCACCAGTCAAGGCGTCGTCCAGGATCCCATGAGAGTCCAGATCGGCCTCACCGCGAACATGCACAATGGTCGCGCCGGGGCGCTCTTCGAGCCGGCAATCGAGGGGTGGCTGCGGTGCGCCCCTCATCTCGTGACCCGTGGTGCCGGGGTCGGGGTCCAACAGCCGCCCCCCTTGCGCGCGGCGGCAAGGTCGTAGGAACCTGCGTCATCTAAACAGACTATGTATACCTTACTCCCATTTCTGTACCCGCATTTCCATCAAGGCAAACTCCGGCCGGCCATGGGTACATCATATAATGGCGGGGGCGGGGGATTGTGGTTCGGGTGGTGGTGCCTGTTGGGCCCGAGGCCGAAGGGTAAGCGAGAACTGTCGGGGCGGCGCGGGCGCCCGTTGGTGCAGCCGCGGGAGCGTCAGGAATCGTTTGTCCCGTCCGGCGAACGTCACGGGCGGAAGGCCCGAGCGACCTTTCACATTTCTGTGGAACTGCTGGATGAACTGCGCGACGTGGTCGTCGCGTTGTCGGGACCGCCGGATAGACTTACCCTGTCCGATTTTGCAGAGAGCGCGTTGCGCAGAGAGGTGGAACGCCTCAGGCGTGTCCACGTCTCCGGAAAGCAGTTTGCGAGGCGAACCGAACCGGTCCGGCGCGGGCGACCCATCAAATAACCGCGCCCCGGCCCCGGCAACGCGCCCTGCGCCCAACGGGGTGCGGCCCGGCGCCGAGATGTCCGCGCTGCGCCCGAGTCCTACCCTTTCAACGAGCCCGCCATGAGGCCGCGCATGAAGTAACGGCCAAGGACGGCGTAGACAAGGAGAGTCGGCAGCGCGGCCAGCAGTGCGCCGCCCATCTGGACGTTCCATTGCACGACGTAGCTGCCGGCGAGGTTGTTGAGGGCGACCGTGATCGGCTGCACCTCAGGGTTGCTCGTCACGATGACGCCGAACAGGAAGTCGTTCCAGATCGACGTGAACTGCCAGATCGCGGCGACGACGAACGCGGGGCCGGACAGCGGGGCGATGATCGCCCGATAGATGCCCCATAATCCGGCGCCGTCGATCTTCCCGGTTTCGATCAGCTCGGTGGGCACGCCCGCGTAGTAGTTCCGGAAGATGAGCGTCGTGATCGGGATTCCGTAGACGACGTGCACGAGGATCAGCCCCGGAAGGGTGCCGTACAGATGTAGGTGCTGGAGCGTCTGCACGAGCGGGATCAGGACGCTCTGGTAGGGGATGAACATGCCGAACAGGATCGCCGGGAACACGACGGCGGCGCCCCGGAATCGCCACTTCGCCAGGACGTACCCGTTCATCGACCCCAGGAGCGCGGAGAGAAGCGTCGCCGGGACGACGAGCTTCACGCTGTTCAGGAAGTTGGCGGCGAGGCCGCGGTGCGTGGTGCCGCCGGCCCACGCCTGCGTGAAGCTGCTGAAGTACAGGCCGGACGGCGGCGTCCACATTCGCGAGAGGCTGACCTCGGCGAAGCTCTTCATCGACGTCGCGACGAGCACGTAGATCGGGAGCAGATACGCGGCGGCCGCGGCCAGCAGCACGCCGTACACCGCGATCCGGCCCCAGGGAACCGACGCGCCGGCCCGGACGCGGGCCGGCGCCAGGGTACTCAACGCTCCGCCTCCGCGCGGGTGCTGTATACGAGGTACGGGACCGTCAGGAGTGCGACCAGCACGAGCAGAATCTCGGCGATCGCCGCGCCCTGCGCGAAGTGGTTTCCGCGGAACGTGGTGTCGAACATGAAGTACGCGGGCACGTCGCTGCTGAACCCCGGCCCGGGACCGGTCATGGCCACCACCAGGTCGAAGATCTTGAGGGAGATGTGGCCGAGAATGATCACCGCGCTGAGCGTGATCGGCTGCAGCAGCGGCAGCAGGATCTGACGGTAGATCTGCCACTCCGCGGCGCCGTCCACGCGCGCGGCCTCCCGGAGCTCGTCGGGAATGCTCCGCAGGCCGGCGAGGTAGAGGGCCATGGTGTACCCCGACATCTGCCACGTGGCCGCGATCGCGACGGCCAGGATGCCGATGCGCGGATCCGTGTACCAGCCGGTCCGGAGCCACCCCAGGTGGAGGTGCACGAGCAGCAGGTTGATCCCGACGTCCCCGAACACGGGGCTGCCGGGGTTGAGGAGCCAGTGCCAGACCACGCCGGTGACGATGAACGAGATCGCGAGCGGCGCGAGATAGATCGTCCGGAACACCGCTTCACCGCGGAGTCCCTGATCCAGCAGCGCGGCGAGCGCAAACCCGATCGCGAGACACCCGGCGAGGAATGCCGCGGTGAACTTCGCGGTGTTGACGATGTCGATCCGAAATCGGAAGTTCTGGAACAGGTCGAGGTAGTTGCTCCACCCGGCCCAGGCGTAGCTGGGGAGCACGTCGTTCCAGCGTGTCAGCGAGACGAAACCCGTCCAGCCGACAAACCCGTACACGAAGACGGCGATAGCGATGACCGACGGCGCCAGCATCGCGGCCGCGGTCACCCGGTCCCACGTGCGCCCTCTCCGGGCGGTCGGCCCCGCCCGTGCGGCATGCGCCCTGAGGGAGGGGCCCGGCGCGGCGGACGTGGCCCTTACTTGCACACCCCCGCGTTGACGCACGCCTTCTGGAGCGCCCGCTGCGTCGCCGCCGTGTCCCGCGAGGTCACGAACAGCGCGATCGCGTCCTTGTACTCCGTCGACCACCCCTCGCTCGCCGCGGCGCCGTGGATCACGCTCGGCACGATCGTGTCACGCGTCCAGTGCTGCATCGCCCACTGCTGATACGGACTGAACAGCTTGGGGCTGCAGTCGGTCCGGGCGCAGATCGACCCCTTCAGCGGGTTGAACGCTTCCTGCGCAGGCCGGGAGCCGAGGACCCGCAGCCACGCCAGAACGTTCTGGCGGTCCTTGACCTTCTTGGGCAGGCCGAAGCTGTCGGACAGCGCGTCGTACACGTTTTCGTTGCCCGGCGCGGGGGTCCAGCCGTAGTCCTGGAAGTTCTTGGACGTGAACCACCCGTTGGTCCAGTCTCCCATGATCAGCATCGCGCCCTTGCCGCCGACGATGTACTGGCCGGCCTCGTCCCACGTCAGCGCGGCATGGTCGGAGTTGGTATACGTCAGCATCCGCTTGAACGTCTCGAGCGCCTGCGCCACCTTTGGGCCGGTCCACGGCGTCTTGCCGGTCCACAGCCCGCGGTATCCGTCCGCGCCCAGCGTCCCGATCAGCACCGTCTCGAAGTTGTGCCCGGCTTCCCACCCTTCCTTGTCGCCGAGCGCAAACGGCACGAGCCCCTTCGCTTTGAGCGCATCCGCGACCCGGAAGAAATCGCCGAACGTCCGGGGCGGCGTCAGGCCGTTGTCGGCAAAGACTTTCTTGTTGTACCAGAGGATGTTCGCCCGGTGGATGTTCGTCGGCACGGACCAGAGCTGGCCGTGGTATGTGAGGATGTCGAGGAGCCCCCGGGGCATCGCGTGGTCCCAGCCCTCCGACTTGAAGAGGCTCGTGAGCGGTTCCATATAGCCGCTCTTGACCCATGTATCGATCAGCTCGTGGCCGGCGTGCACCTGGAACGAATCGGGCGGGTTGCCGCCCAGCATGCGGGTCTTGAGGACCGCTTTGGCGTTCGTCCCCGCCCCGCCGGCGACCGTGGCGTTGACGATCTGCACCCCCGGATAGTCCTTCCGGTACACGGCGAATAGTGCGTTCAGCGCGTCGGCCTCGCCGCCCGCCGTCCACCACGAGAAAATCTCGAGCTTCCCCGCCTGCCCCGCACCCGAGGCCTGTGGGGCCCCGCCGGGGCCGGCCCCGAGCGACACGATTCCGGCGGCAACAACCGCGGCAATCCAACGCAGAGGATGCTGTGTCATCTCCACCCCTCCCCGGCTCTCCCGAGAATCGTTCGACAGTCCCGGTGTGACTCCCCGCCGGCCGGGACGTTGCGGGCAGATTGTGACCGCGTTTTTGGCGGGTCCTAGCAGGGTGCGGAAAAAGCAGGTGTGGCCGCGTGAGTGATGAATCTAGGTTTAGACGTAAACATAGCCTCGTACGCACCC
>DASYZR010000117.1 GCA_035945995.1 bacterium | reverse complement strand
ATGAACTCGTCGCCGCCGTAGCGGGCCACCACGTCGATCTGGCGGCGGTGTTCCCGCTCCATCGTGCGGGCCACCAGGCGCAGCACTTCATCGCCGCGGAGGTGTCCGTAGGCGTCGTTGTACCGTTTGAAGCGGTCGATCTCGATCATGACCAGCGCGAGCGGCAGGGTGTACCGCCGGCATCGCTCGAGTTCCTGATCCAGCCCCTGGATGAAGGCCCGGTGGTTCGCAAGGCCGGTCAGACTGTCCGTGGCGGCCTGGTGTCGAGTCTGCTCGTACAACCGGGCGTTCTCGATCGCGACCAGGGCGTACTCCGCGAGCGTCGTGAGCGTGTTCCGGGCGCGTCCGCCGAGCCGCTCGGGATCCCGGGTCCCGACGCTGAAGACGCCGATGACGCGGTCGTCCCGGACCAGCGGGATCGCCAGCGTGGCGGGCAGCGCGCCGCCGTCCACCGCGGTCACCATCACGGGTTGCCGGTCCTGCGCCGCCCGGCCTTCCACCCCGTCCCACCGCGGGATCAGCGTTCCGGCTGCCTGACCGGATCCGGAGGCGGCCCGGACGCGCAGGTCTCCGTGGTCGTCGGGCAAGAGGATGGCGCTGCGGTCGTAGCCGAACCGGCGGCACGTCACGGAGACGAGCGACTCGAGCACCGCGGACAGCTCGAGGGAGGCGCCCAGCGCGTGCGCGGCCTCATGGAGCGCCTGGAGTTCGTCCCGCGCCGACTGCAGTTCCCCAAACAAGACGGAGTTGCGGAGCGCGACGGAGACCCCGCCGGCGAGCGCCGTCAGGAGCTCGATGTCGGCGGCGCCGAGGACCGGCTGCGTGGCTTCGATGTTGATGACGCCGTAGACCCGTCCGTCCACCAGGATCGGGACGCACGCCTCTTGGCAGACCCGCGGATCCGCCAGGAGATAAGCCGCATCGGCGGCGACGTTCTCGACGAGCACCGCAGTGCCGGTGCGGGCGGCGCGGCCGACGATGCCCTCCCCGACGGGGACAAGCGCCGGCACGTCGCCCACGTACCCGCGCCGGCTGACGACGCGCAGGGCGGCCTCGTCCTCCGTCAGCATCATCAGCGCGACGAGCGGGTAACCCAGGGTCGTATGCAATTCGTCGACGAGCGTTTCGCACAGCTCGTCGGGGCGCAGCGCCGTCGTCACGCGGGCCAGGACCCGATGCAGCCGGGACAGCTCTTCCACGCGCCGCTGCGCGTCATCGAGCTCACGCTGCAGCTGTCCGCGGGAGGCCGGCGACGATCGCGCGTTCGCGGCCACGGTCAGCGCGGGCCGGATGACGCGAGACCGGTCGTGGAAGGCGTCACTCCGTGTCGGGCCGTCCTTATCGGCGTCAGGTTACACAAACTCCGGCCTAGGGTTGCGGCAACAATTGCGCGACAGGACTCCCACGAGACCTGCGGGCAACGCGTCCACGATACGTCTACGCCGACTTGGCGACCGTTCCTTCCGAACAGAACAGGTTGTGCCCCAGTTCACGGTGCTTCGGACGTGCGGGAGCCCTCCGGCCCTCGGCGGACAAATTCGCGAATCCGCCGCTCGAGTTTGGGCCGCGGCATCAGCACCTTGCGGTCGCACCGCAGACACCGGAGGCCGATGTCCGCGCCGAGCCGGACGACCTCCCATTGATCGCCGCCGCAGGGGTGGGCCTTGCGGGTGCGGACGACGTCGCCGAGCGTGAGTTTGACGATCGCCATCGAAACGGGCCGGCTTACCGGGCCGGTGCCGCCAGGAGATCGGTCGGCGCGAAGTCGTCCGTCAGCAGCGGCACATCCGCGGTGTCGATCGGGGGTGCGAGGAGCGTCGCCGCATCCCGGGCCAGGTCGGCGATGGTCACCCGTCCGGACGCCGCCGCCGCGGCCGCCCGCGCCGTCACGGTCCGCGCGTCGAGCCGGGGCCCCTGCGACCCGACGACGATGATGTTCTGGAGCGCGTCGCCGGCGTCGCCGTCCACGGGAAAGACGTAGACCGCCGGGAACACGGAGGCGATCGTCCTGTCGATCGCGCGGAAGAGCCGACTCTGCGGTCCGCGGATCGCCCCGATAACGTTCGCCGCCACGGCCCCTCCGGGGGCGAGACGCGCGGCCGCCTCCTCATAGAACTCCCGCGTCGCGAGGTGGAACGGGATCGTGTCGATCAGGTACGCGTCGAGGATGATGATGTCGTACCGGGCGGCGGTCCGCCGCAGCCACAGGCGCCCGTCCTCCACGTGCACGGCGAGACGCGGTCCCCGCGGCAGGGCGAAGAACCGCACCGCCGTGTCGGCGACGGCCGGATCGAGTTCCACGACGTCGATGGTGACTTCGGGATAGTCGTGGTAGAACCGGGCCGGCGCGGTGCCGCCGCCCATGCCCACGAACAGGACGCGCTTTGGATGCGGCACCAAAACAAGCGGCAGATGCAGGTAGTCCGTATACGAGAAGACCGTGCTGAGCGGCGCGGCGCGGTCGCGGGCGCTTTGCCAGTACCGGTCCAGGCGAAGGTACCGGATTGCCCCTTCGTCGCTGACGGTGATTCGGTGATAGACGGTATCGCGCGCGTAGACGATGTCGGGGCCGTCCGGCGGCGCCCCGGACGCGAGCGCGGCGACGACGGCGAGCGTACCCGCCGTCATGGCGGCCGGCACGGCGCGCCGCGCCCAGACGAACCCGAGCACCGCGAGCGCCATTTCGATCGCGCCGAGCACCTCGATGATCGACCGGACGCCCAGCCACGAGATCAGGACAAACGTCGCGAGCAGCGTCCCGGCGATGCTGCCGAGCGTGCTGAGCGCGTAGAGCACCCCCGCGACGTTGCCGACGCCTTCGACCGAGCGGGCCTTGAGGCGGACCGCGTACGGCGACACGGTCGCCATGAGGACGGCCGGCACGAAAAAGAGCGCGGCGCTGCCGAGCAGCGGTCCCGCCCGCGGGCCCAGGTCGCGCGCGGCGAGCGCCCCCAGCACGGCATCGGCGAAATGGGGGATCGGGTACGTCGCGGCGCCCCCGGCGAGGACCAGCGCCAGGAACGGCCCCGGCTGAGGCCGCCACGTTGCCACGCGGCCGCCAAGATAGTAGCCGAGGCTGAGGGCCGCCAGGAAGATGCCGATCAGGCTGCCCCAGACGTAGACGGAGTTCCCGAAATACGGCGCGACGACGCGGCTCGCCACGATCTCGAGGGCGAGCAGCACGCCGCCGCTCGTAAAGACGATGAGTTCGAGGATGCGCGACCGCTCCTTCGCCGCCGGTCCGGTTCGAAGCCGGCCGCGGCCGGCCCTACCGCTTCGCCGGCGTCAATTACCTGGTGGCCGGCGCGCCCTGGCTCGCGCCGCAGGCTCAGGGTCGGCCGGCACGGGAGTGGCCTTCCTCAACACGATCTCGGCCCCCTGCGCGTCGGCGACGACCGTGTCGCCTTCGCCGAACTCGCCCGCGAGCAGGTGCCGGCTCAACGGATTCTCGATGCTGCGCTGGATCAGCCGCTTGAGCGGCCGGGCGCCGAAATCGGGATTGTAGCCTTCCTGCGACAACAGCGCGCGCGCCGCCGGCGTCACCTCCAGGGTGATGCGAAGGCCGGCGAGGCGTGCGGCCAGCGTCGCCAGTTGCAGGCCCACAATCTGCTCGAGGTCGCGGCGGCTCAGCGGACGGAACACGATCGTCTCGTCGATTCGGTTGAGGAACTCGGGCCGGAACGTGCGCCGCAGCTCCTCCTGGATCTGCACCCGCACCAGTTCGAACGCGGCCACGTCGTCCGGGTCCAGGTTGCGGAGATACTGGCCGCCGAGGTTGCTCGTCATGATGACGATCGACTGCCGGAAATCCACGGTCCGGCCGTGGCCGTCCGTGAGGCGGCCGTCGTCGAGCAGCTGCAGCAGCACGTTGAACACGTCCGGGTGGGCCTTCTCGATCTCGTCGAACAGGATGACGCGGTACGGCCGGCGGCGGACCGCCTCCGTGAGCTGCCCGCCCTCCTCGTAGCCGACGTAGCCGGGCGGGGCCCCGACGAGGCGGCTCACGGTGTGCTTTTCCATGTATTCCGACATATCGATCCGCACCATGGCGTCCTCGCTGTCGAAGAGCAGCGCCGCGAGCGCCCGCGCCAGCTCGGTCTTGCCGACGCCGGTCGGCCCGAGGAACAGGAACGACCCCATCGGGCGGCGCGGGTCGGCCAGCCCGGCGCGGGACCGGCGGATCGCGTCGGCCACGGCGCGCACGGCCTCTTCCTGGTCCACCAGCCGTTCGTGCAGCCGGTCCTCGAGGTGGACGAGCTTCTGCATCTCGCCTTCCATGAGGCGCGTCACCGGCACCCCGGTCCAGCGGCTCACGACCTCGGCGATGTCCTCCGCGTCGACTTCTTCCTTGAGGAGCCGTCCCTCGCCGAGGGCGGCGAGGCTCGCCTCCTGGGCCTTGAGCTTCTCCTCGAGCTCGCGCATCGTGGCGTAGCGCAGGCGCGCGGCCCGCTCGAGGTCCGCGGCCCGCTCGGCCTGCTCGATCTGAACGCGCGTCTCGTCGATCTTCTGCCGGGTGGCGCGCAATTCGGCGATCACGGCCTTCTCTTGATCCCAGCGGGCGCGCAGCGCCTGACTCTGCTCGCGCAGGCCGGCGATCTCGCGCTCGATCCCGTCGAGGCGCTCACGCGAGGCGGGGTCGGTCTCCCGCCGCAGGGCCTCGCGCTCGATCTCGAGCTGCATGATCCGCCGGTCGGCCTCGTCGAGCGCGGCCGGCTTGCTGTCGATCTGCATCTTGAGCCGGCTCGCCGCTTCGTCGATCAGGTCGATCGCCTTGTCCGGCAGGAACCGCTCGGTGATGTAGCGCTTGGACAGCGTGGCCGCGGCGATCACGGCGCCGTCGGTGATGCGCACGCCGTGGTGGACCTCGTACTTCTCCTTCAGGCCGCGGAGGATGGAGATCGTGTCCTCGACGCTCGGCTCGTCGACGAACACCGGCTGGAACCGCCGCTCGAGCGCGGGGTCCTTCTCGATGTGCTTGCGGTACTCGTCGAGCGTCGTCGCGCCGATCGCGTGCAGCTCGCCCCGGGCCAGCATCGGCTTCAGCATGTTGCTGGCGTCCATGGCTCCCTCGGCCGCGCCCGCGCCGACGACGGTGTGCAGCTCGTCGATGAACAGCACGATGTCGCCGGCGCTCTCCGTCACCTCGCGGAGCACGGCCTTGAGGCGGTCTTCGAACTCGCCGCGGTACTTCGCGCCGGCGATCAGCGCCCCCAGGTCCAACTGCACGACGCGCTTGCGCTTGAGGGTATCGGGGACGTCGCCGCGGATGATCCGCTCGGCGAGGCCTTCGACGATGGCCGTCTTGCCCACGCCCGGATCGCCGATCAGGACCGGGTTGTTCTTGGTGCGGCGGGCCAGCACCTGAATGACGCGGCGGATCTCCTCGTCCCGGCCGATCACCGGGTCCAGTTTGCCCTCGCGGGCCATCTTGGTCAGGTCGCGCCCGTACCGTTCCAGGGCCTGGTACTTGGACTCCGGGGACGCGTCGGTGACGCGCTGGCCGCCGCGGATCGCCTGCAGCGCCGCGTAGATCTTCTCCCGATCGATCCCCGCCTGCGCGAGCAGCCGTCCCGCCCCGGTACCGCGATCGGCCACGACGCCCAGCAGCAGGTGCTCCGTGCTGACGTACTCATCGGTCAGCCGCTGCGCCTCCTGTTGGGCGCTCTCGAGCGCGCGCCGCAGCGACGCCCCGAGGCCGGGCTCGTCGCCCTGTCCGTAGACCTTGGGCGTCTGTGCCAGCGCCTGCTCGACCGCCGTGCGCAGCGATGCCGCGTTCGCGCCGAGACGCGTCAGAATCGCGACGGGCACGCCGTCCGTCGGCTGCAGCAGCGCCCCCAACAGGTGCTCGGCCTCGACTTGGCCGTGGTGGTGCTCGCGCGCCAGGGCCTGGGCGCCGATGATCGCCTCCTGGGCCTTCTCCGTAAACTTGTCAAATCGCATCGCCATGGTCGGTCGCCTCGCTATTCCGCCCCGAGCATTCGCCGGACCGCTGCGAATTCGAGGGGATCCCGGGACATCTTAATTTGAGCCGGTCTCCGGCACGTTTGCTAGGTTTTTGCGGTGGCCTCGTGCAGCCGCCGCATCTCTTCGAACAGCTCCCGGTCGCGGTCCGTCAGCGGCTGCGGCAGCACGAGCCGCACGCGCGCCATCTCGTCGCCGGCGCCGCCGCCCCGGACGCGGGGCATCCCGCGGCCGCGCAGCCGGAAGATCTGGCCGTCGCGCGTCCCCGGCGGAATCTTCACGGTGACCGGCCCGCCGAGCGTCGGGGCCTGGACCTCGCCGCCGAGGGCGGCGGTCCAGACCGGGACCGCGACCGAGCAGATGATGTCGTCGCCGTCCCGCGTGAAGATCGGGTGCGGCAGCACCTCCACGCGGAGGTACAGGTCGCCGCCGTGACCGCCTCCGGCGGCACGGACGCGCTGGCCGCTCCGGACTCCTGCCGGGATCGTGATGTCGAGCGAGCGCGCGGGCCGTGCGCCGTCCGCCGGCACCGTCACCGTGCGCCGGGTGCCGTGGAACGCTTCCTCGAGGGTGATCGCGACGGTGCCCTCGACGTCCCCAGCCGGTGCCGGCGCGCCTTGCTGTTGCCGCAGCAGGTCTTCGAGATTTACGCCGCCGCCCCCACCCGCAGTCCGTGACCGGCCGCGGCGCGTGCCCGGCCCGAAGATTCCCTCGCCGAACCCGCCGGCGCCAAGGCCGCCGAAGAGCTGCTCAAAGAACTCGCTAAACTGTCCGGGGTCGCCGCTGGTGTAGACGCGGAACGTGCCGCCGTCCTGTCCGGCCCCGGCCCCCGCGCCGCGAAGGATCTCTTCCCATCCGCCGCCGTGCTCCCGCAGCTCCAGCACCTGATCGTACTTCGCCCGGCGCTCGGCATCATTTAAGACCTGGTAGGCTTCGTTGATCTCCTTGAAGCGCTGCTCGGCCTTCTTGTCGCCGGGGTTGACGTCGGGATGGTGCTGCCGCGCGAGCCGCCGGAACGCCTGGCGGATCGCCTTCTCGTCTGCCGTCCTCGGCACGCCGAGGATTTTGTAGTAATCCTTGAACTCCATGGTTGGCCGCTCCAGGCGGGGACGGCCGCGACACGCCGGATCCTACCGGCCGTCCTCGCGGTGCTCTTGATCGGCCTCGCCGCCGACGACGGCGACCTTCGCCGGCCGCAGAACGTCGTCGTTCAAGAAGTAGCCCTTCAGCACCTCGCCGGCGATGGTTCCGGCCGGTCGCTGTGCCTGCTCAAAGGGTACCACGGCAACCGCCTCGTGCAACCGGGGGTCGAACAAGGTACCGGCCACCTCGATCGGGCGGACGCCGATGGCCCGCAGCTGCTCGAGAATCTGCCGGTGCGTCATCCGGAGTCCGTCGAGCAGCGACTTCGCCGGCCCGTCCTGCGCGCCACCGAATGCCATCGCCCGCTCCAGATTGTCGACGACGCCCAAAACGAGGTTCAGCATCTGCCGCCGCGTCCGTTCGATCGCGTCCTGCCGGTCTCGCGCCGCCTGCTTCTTGTAGTTCTCCAAGTCCGCGGCGGAGTGCAGAAACTGCTGCCAGTTCCGCCGCGCTTCGTCGCGCGCCTGGCGCGCCCGAGTCCGCAGGTCCTCCATCGAGAGCCCGTCGAGTTCATCCGTGGCGTCCGCGCGCGAGGTCTCCGGCCGTGCCTCCCCGGCTTCCGCGGCCGGCTCCTCGCGCCGCGCCTCGTGTTCCATCGTCATCTCACACCTCAGTCGACCGCGCCGCGGCGCGGCGGGTTACGACTTGTCGGACGGTTTGAATTCCGCGTCGATCACGTCGTCGCCGCCCTGCCCGCCGCCGCCCGGCTGCCCGCCGGCCGTGCCTGCTCCGGCGCCCGCGCCGGCCGTCTGACGCTTGTACATCTCTTCGCCCAGCTTGTAGCTCGCCTGCTCCGTCGTCTCGGTGGCCCGCTTGATGCGGTCGGCGTCGCCGCTCTTGACCGCCTCCTTGAGCTCGTTGAGCGCCTGCTCCACCTTGGCGCGGTCATCGGCCGGCACTTTGTCGCCGACTTCCTTGAGCATCCGCTCCGTCTGGTAGGCCAGCGCGTCGCCGCGGTTCTTGACTTCCGCCTCCTCGCGCCGGCGCTGGTCCTCCGAGGCGTGTGCCTCGGCGTCCTTGACCAGGCGGTCGACCTCGGCCTTGTCGAGCGTGCCGGTTCCGGTGATCTTGATCGACTGCTCGCGGCCGGTCGCCTTGTCCTTCGCCGCGACGTTCAGGATGCCGTTGGCGTCGATGTCGAACGTGACTTCGATCTGCGGCACGCCGCGCGGCGCCGGCGGGATCCCGTCGAGCTGGAACTTGCCGAGGGTCCGGTTGTCGCGCGCCATCGGCCGCTCGCCCTGCATGACGTGGATGTCGACCGCGGTCTGGCCGTTCTCCGCGGTGCTGAACGTTTCCGTCTTCCGCGTCGGAATCGTCGTGTTGCGCGGGATCAGGATCGTGTCCACCCCGCCGAGTGTCTCGATGCCGAGCGAGAGCGGGGTCACGTCCAGCAGCACCACCTCCCGCACGTCCCCGGCGAGCACGCCGGCCTGGATCGCCGCGCCGACCGCGACGACCTCGTCCGGGTGCACTTCCTTGTTCGGCTCCTTGCCGGTGAGCCGGCGCACCAGTTCCTGGACGCTCGGCATGCGGGTCGCGCCGCCGACGAGGATCACCTCGTTGAGGTCCTTCTCGCTCATCTTGGCATCCGCGAGCGCCTGCTTGAACGGGCCGATGCACCGCTCGACCAGGTCCGCGGTGAGCTCGTCGAACTTGGCGCGCGAGAGGGTCATATCGAGGTGCTTCGGCCCCGTCGCGTCCGCCGTGATGAACGGCAGGTTGATGGAGGTCTGGACGACCGTGCTCAGCTCGATCTTCGCCCGCTCGGCCGCCTCGCGCAGCCGCTGGAGCGCCTGGCGGTCCTGGCGCAGATCGATCCCCTGCTGCTTCTTGAACTCGTCGGCGAGCCAGTTGACGATCCGCTCGTCGAAATCGTCCCCGCCGAGGTGCGTGTCGCCGTTCGTCGCCTTGACCTCGTACACGCCTTCGCCGATCTCCAGAATCGAGACGTCGAATGTGCCGCCGCCCAGGTCGAAGACCAGGATCGTCTTGGCGTGCTTCTCCTCCAGCGCCCGGCCGTACGCCAGCGCGGACGCCGTCGGCTCGTTGATGATCCGCAGCACTTTGAGCCCGGCGATCTCGCCGGCGTTTCGGGTGGCGGTCCGCTGCGCGTCGTTGAAGTACGCGGGCACCGTAATCACCGCGCCCTCGATCTTCTCGCCGAGGTAGGTCTCGGCATCGGTCTTGAGCTTCTGGAGGATCATCGCCGAGATCTCTTCGGGCGTGAAGGTCTTGCCGGCGGCCGGAATGTTGACGACCGCGGCGCCCCCCGCCGGCGACAGGCCGGCCTTGCCTTCCTCGACTTTGTACGGCACGATCCGGCGCTCCGACTCCACCTCGTTGTACCGGCGGCCCATGAACCGCTTGATCGAGGACACCGTATTTTCCGGATTGAGGATCGCCTGGCGGCGCGCCATCTGGCCGACCAGCCGCTCTCCGGACTTGGTGAAGCCGACCACCGAGGGCGTCAGCCGGCTCCCTTCCGCGTTCGCGATGACCGTCGGCTCGCCGCCGATGATCGCCGCGATCACGGAGTTGGTGGTGCCGAGATCGATCCCCACAACCTTTGCCATCTGAACGCTCCTTCCGGCGGCGCCCTGCGCCGCCCTGTCCGTATGCTTCCGTATGCCGGGCCGCCGCGGCGGGGCCAGGTCTTGGCTCACGCCGCAGGCCCGGCCCCGCCGGCTCGTGCCGCGCTATCGCGTTAGGACGCGACCTGGACCTTCACCGAGGTCGGCTTAGCCCGCTCCGACTTCGGAATCTTCACTTCCAGCACGCCGTCCTTGTAGGTCGCCTTGGCGTCGCCGCTCTTGACCTCGGCCGGCAGCGGCAGCGTGCGGACGTACGCCCCGTACCGGAGCTCGCGCCGGTAGTAGGACCGGTCCTTCTTCTCCTCTTCCTGGCGCGCCGTGCCCTTGATCGTAATTGCCTCATCGGTCACGGTGACGTCCACGTTCGACGGGTCGACGTTCGGCATCTCGGCGCGCACTACGACCTCGTCGCCCGTTTCGTACATCTCCACCGCGGGCGCCCACGCGGCGGCCGGCCGGCCGTTCTGCGCCGTCCGCCCCGGGCGACGCCCTGCCAGCAGCACGTCGTCGAACAGCCGGTCCACTGCCCGGCTGAACGTGCCCACTTCCTCAAACGGATCCCAACGGATGATGCTGCTCATCGCGATCGTCCTCCTCTGCCGCGTGCCCTCTCGGCCGCGGACTGTATCGCCGCGCCGTCTTCTATCCGGCCCGGCCCTTCGTGACTGTCGAACACCCACGTCATCTCCTCGTGGTAATGCTCCTGCATTTCCAGCACCAGCCGCACCCCCGCGAGGTTCAGGCCCCGTTCCTCGATCAGATAGCGGATCATCCGGACCCGCTGGATGTCCCGTTCCGAGTACAAACGGATGCGGTGCCGGCGGAACGGTGACACCAACCCCCGCTCCTCGTAGATGCGGAGCGTCCGCGGATGACACCCCAGCAAATCCGCCGCGATGCTGATGACATACACCGGCATGTCCGGGGCGCGTTCCTTCACGGTCGGCACGCTCCTCTGATGCGACTTGGCCCCGCCCTTCCTACCACTCTTCACTCCAGCCATTCGGCGCCAAGTTTCACTTGGTATATCCCGGATCTTTGATCCGAAAGTAGAATAACAGCTACGAAACCATGTGTCAAGACTCTTTACAACATAATTGTCAAGTCTGGGAGCACACCGCTGAGCATGTCCGCGTGGAAGCGCGACGGCCGGGCCCCCAAACGGAGCCCGGCCGACCGGTCCAACGATAAAGCCGCCTTCAGCCGCGGTGCGCGGGTGGGACGCCGGCTAAACGCGTGATGCCAGCGCCGCGTCGATCCGCCGCCGGAGCTGTTCCTTCGGCATGTAGCCGACAATTCGCTCGATCAGCTCACCGCCGCGAAAAACGCCGAGGGTCGGGATGCTCATGATGCTGTAGCGCGCGGCGACGGTGCCGTTCTCATCGACGTCCAGCTTCCGCACCCGCAGCCTGCCCTCGTACTCGCCCGCGAGTTCCTCGACGATCGGGGCGATCATCTTGCACGGTCCGCACCACTCCGCCCAAAAATCTACGAGGACCGGCGTCGGGGACTTGATGACATCCGCATCGAAGGTCTGTTCCGTCACTGCTTCCGTCTTGCCCGCCATTCCGCGCTCCTTCCTCCCTTTCGGGTCGACGTTTCAGTAGAACCCGGCCCGGGGGGAATTTATTCCCGGGGTCCCACACACTCACCGTCGCGCCGCGGTCGCCAGCGCCATCGCAATGAGCACCGCCGCGCCGCCGGCGCCGAGACACCCCGGCCGCCCGGCCCGGGCGCCCCGGCCCGACGCCGCCACCTCGCCGCCCGCCGGGGCGCGCAGCGACAGCCGGGTCGCGGTCTTGAACTCCCGGACCGCGTCGCCGATCCGGCCCTGCTGCTTGTACACGATGCCGAGGTTCTGATGCGCGATCCAGTAGTCCGGATCCACCGCGATCGCGCGCTGATAGCAGGTCACCGCCTCGTCGAGCCGTCCGCGCTCCCGGTACACGTTGCCGAGATTGCTGTGCGCCGGAGCGTACCGTGGATCCAACTGCGCGGCCTTTGAAAACTCACCGAACGCGTCATCCCACCGCTGCAGGTCGACGTATGCCGTCCCGAGCTTGTTGTGCGCCTGCGCCGACGACGGCGCGGCCGCGACCGCCTGTGTGAAGGCCTCCAGTGCGCCGCCGAGATCACCCGCCGCGCGGCGTTCGTCACCCTGTGCGATGAAGGGAGACGGGTCCTTGGTGCTCACAGTGCACGATCATAGCACACGGCGGGTCCGCGAGGGCCCGACCCTGCCCGCGCGGTACGGCCAATGGCCGGCGAGCGCGGTTAGTTGGACGAAGCCGGGCGGGCGGGCTCCTCAGACCACAGCGGCAGATCGTCCTCCACGACGTCGTCCGTATGGTGCTGGAGTGCGGCGGCGGCGATCGCGGCGGCCTCGCGGCCCCAGGCGGACCGGTCCGCGAGCACGCGCGCCTGCCGGTAGGCATGGAGCAGCGCGCGCACTTCGAGGTACGGGCCCACGAGCCGGTCTTCCACTTCGCGGTCCCCGTTGACCTGCGCGACGACAACCGGCGTGTCGCTGTGGACGATGACGTGGCGAACGCCGAAACGCCGCGAATTCCACAGCGCATAGAGGATCCCGCGGAAGGCGGCGAGGCCCTGGGACTCAACGCCGGGGAGGGCCCGGCCGATCCGCTTGAGCACCCGGCCCTGCGCGTCCACGAAGACCACGCCCATGCCGCTCCGCCCGTCCAGGGGCTCCGCGGCGGCGACGTACGCATGGATGACCTTGAGCTTCGCCGACGTCCGCGGTTCAGTGAGCTGCAGCATGGCCATGGCCGCCACCTCCTCTACACGGCGCATTCCAGCACGGCGGTGAGGGCGAGGAGCGCCGCGAGTACCAGCACCTTTGCGCCGACGAATTCCCGGTCGTCCGTAAGCCGGCGCCACCAGGTGCGGGGCACCGGACGGGTGGCCGCCGCACGAGAGATGCGAAGAGGCCGGGCGCTTCTGTGATGGCCTGCGCCGCTGTGCCTTGTCGGTGCCGGCAGTACGGCACGCCAGCGGTCGGCCGCACGACGGCGCGTCACCCGTAGCATCATCCGCGCACCGCCTGGTAGGCGCGCATCAGTCCGATGACGCGGCCGGCGATTTCGAACGCGGCGCAGATCGGCTGGTAGGCGGCGTTTTCCGGCCTCAGAACCGGCACGCCGTCCAACGTGGCCAACCGCTTGATCGTCGCCTCGTCGTCGAGCATGGCTACCACGATGTCACCCGATGAGGCGGTCCGCTGCCGGCGTACGATCACGACGTCGCCGGGCATGATCCCGGCGCCGATCATGCTGTCCCCGCGCACCCGCAGCAAGAAGCAGTCGCGCACGTCGCCCACGAGGCGGCGAGGGACTTCGATCCGATCCTCGACCTGCTCCTCGGCCAGCACCGGGCTGCCGGCGGACACACGGCCGACGAGCGGCAGCCGAACGGCGTCTCCATCGTGGATGAGGGTCTTATCGACGACCTCGAGCGCCCGCATCCGGTCGCCGTGGCGGCGAACGAAGCCCTTTCCTTCCAAGGCGGTGAGGTGCTGATGAACCGTCGACGGGGAGCTGAGGCCGAGCGCGTCGCCGATCTCACGGACGGATGGGGCGTAACCCTTGTCCTGGATCGCCTTCACTAGGTAATCCAGAATCTGCTGCTGCCGGGGGGTCAGGCCGCCATTGCGCTTCATCCACCACCTCCGCAAGATCATACCTTCCTCCTTCAAAATAGCGAACTAATGTACGGTAAACAAGGAGAAATAAATCGAACATATGTACGTATAAATGCGGTTGAGGCGGTTGATTCTCGGAAATCTCGGTATTTCATTGAATTTCGAGGCCGATCGTTGCCTGACAGAGACTGCCGGGGCCAGAGCGCCCCGCGATAGACGGCGTTTGTAGGAAGGACCACCGCGCCGCCCGCATCGAAGGCCGGGGCAAGCCACGCGGTGCCCCGGTCACACCACTCCGCAGGTCATTTCCCGTTCCGGTGCACGCGAAGGGAGGACGCGGATGCAGATCACCTATCTTGGACACGCGACGTTCCTCGTAGACGCGGATGGGACCCGGTTGCTCATCGACCCCTACGATGCGAAGGTGGGATACCCGATCCCGTCGGTCGAGGCGAACGCGGTGCTCGTCAGCCACGAGCATGATGATCACACCAACGTCGCCATGGCCACGGGGAAGCCACAGGTCGTTCGTGGTCTGGCCGACGGCGATTGGCGCACGATCGTCAAGCAACCCGTCGGCACGATCACCGTATCATCGGTGCCGACCTACCACGATGACACAGAGGGTTCTCAGCGCGGCCGCAACACCGTGTTTGTCCTCGAGGCCGAGGGTCTGCGCGTCGTCCACCTCGGGGATCTCGGCCACCTGCTCGATCACTCCCAGACGACCCCCATCGGCCATCCGGACATCGTCATGATTCCGGTCGGCGGGCATTACACGATCGACGCGGCGCAGGCGAAGCAGGTGATCGATCAGCTGCAGCCCAAGGTCGTGATCCCGATGCACTACAAGACCGAAGTCAACGCCGGCTGGCCGATCGGGGCGATCGATAACTTCCTCGGCGTGATCGGCGCGACGAAGAACGTGGGCCACACCGTCACCGTCGACCGCGATCACCTTCCGAAGACCCGCGAAGTGTGGGTGATGGCCTGGAAGTAGCCGGACGCAACGAGCAGCGCCTGCGAGGACGCCGGTGAAGCTCGACTGCGCGCTCGCCATGGACGCGCTGACGGAGGTCCCGGGGGTGGCCCGGGCCGCCGAGGAGATCGGATTCGCCGGGATCTGGGCGAACGACACCAAGCACAATCCGTTCCTCACGTTGGGGATCGCCGCCCTCCACACGTCGCGACTCGAGCTCGGGACCGGCATCGCGGTCGCGTTTTCCCGGAGCCCCATGCTGACCGCGCAGACGGCCTGGGACGTCGCCCGCCTGTCGAACGGCCGTCTGCTGCTCGGCCTGGGCACGCAGGTGCGAGCCCACATCGAGCGACGGTTCGGCATGCCCTGGGATCCGCCGGCTCCCAAGCTGCGGGAGTACGTGCACGCGGTGCGGGCGATCTGGCGGACGTGGCAGGACGGGGCGCCGCTGCGGGTCCAGGGCAAGTACTACAACCTGAACCTGATGGGCCCGTTCTTCAATCCCGGCCCGAACGCGCAGTCCACGGTGCCGATTCTCATCGCCGGCGTAAACGAGGTGCTCTGCCGGCTCGCGGGCGAGGTGGCCGACGGCTTCATCCTGCACCCGATTCACTCGGTCACCTACCTGCGCGAGTTCGTGCTGCCGCACCTCGCCGAGGGGCTCGCCAAAGCGGGCCGCCCGCGCGCGGATCTTCAATTATATGCGCCGGTTATCATCGCCCCCGGTGAGACCCCGGATGAACGCGCGGCGGCGCTCGCGCGGGCGCGGGCCCGGATCGCCTTCTACGGCTCGACACCGACGTACCGCTTGCTCCTCGAGATCGTCGGCTACGCCGACGTCGCCGATCGCCTCCGCCAGATGGTCAGCCAGGGCCGCATGGGCGAGATCGCCGGGCAGGTGCCGGACGGCCTCCTCGATGCGATCGTCATCCGCGGGACGTACGACGAGATCG
The DNA here is from genome assembly GCA_035945995.1 of bacterium. Taxonomy (NCBI): domain Bacteria; species bacterium. The sequence continues at coordinate 6,274 of DASYZR010000117.1, read as the reverse complement.
GCCACCAGCTCCGCGCGCGCTACGCGGGTCTCCTCGACCGCGTCGCCTCGTACTGGCCGTTCACGCTCGCGGATCGGGCCGGCTGGGCCCGCATGGTGCGGGCATTCCACGAGGGGTGACTCCGCGATGAGCGATCTTAGCGCCATCAAGCAGCGTCAGCAGCAGGCGTGGGCCGACGGCGATTTCTCCGTCATCTTGACCGCGCATCTGATTGTGGGCGAGCTGCTCTGTGAGGCCGTGGACATTCATCCTGGACAGGCGGTGCTCGACGTCGCGACGGGCAGCGGCAATGCGGCGCTGGCGGCGGCCCGCCGCGGCGGCCAAGTGACCGGTATCGACTTCGTCCCCGCGCTCCTTGCGCGCGGAGAGGAGCGGGCGGCGGCCGAGCGGCTGTCGATCACGTTCTGCGAGGCGGACGCCGAGCGCCTTCCCTTCGACGACCGGACGTTCGACGTCGTCCTCTCCACATTCGGCGTCATATTCGCGCCGGATCAGGAATGCGCGGCGCGGGAGCTGCTGCGGGTCTGCCGGCCCGGCGGTAGGATCGGCCTGGCGAACTGGACTCCGGCCGGGTTCATGGGACAGATCTTTGCCGCTACGGCCCGCTATGCGCCGCCTCCGCCCGGGCTTCGGCCGGCCGTTCTGTGGGGCATAGAGGACCGGCTCAGGGAACTGCTGGGATCGGGGGTCGCCTCGCTCCAGACGACGGTGCGCCACTCGACGATGCGCTCAGCCTCTGAAGAGACGTGGCTCGAGCAGCGCCGCAAGTACTCGGGTCCCACCCGCAAGGCCATCGAGGCGATGGACGGCGCGCAGCGGGAGGCCTTCGAGCGCGATCTCTTGGCCATCGTGCGCCGGCACAATCGCGCCCAGGACGGCACGATCATCATCCCATCGGAGTACCTCGAGGTCGTCGCGGTCCGGCGGTAGGCGCGTCCGGGCTGGCGGTCGGTCCGCGACAGGCTTACTCGACGGCGGCCTCGTGAAAACGCCGGATCGCGTCGATGTGGGCCCGCGGCGTCGATAGACCCGCACGCATCGTGTCCACGCTGAGGTGCGTGGCCCCGAGTTTCCTCCACTGATCGACCTGAAGGCGCCACTCCTCCGGTCCGCCCTGCCGGATCGCGGCGCGTCCCTCGATGCCGAAGGTACCTGGACTGCGGCCCGCCGCGCCGAGGTGCGCGCGAAGCCGTTCGACCTGATGCTCGCGGCGCGGCTCTGCCGCCGGCTGTTGACCCGGGGCCTGAATCGTCCGGCTCGACATCCAGCCGTCCGCCACGCGGGCCGCGCGGCGCAGCGCCACGTCGGACTCCCCGCCGATCCACAGCGGAATCGGCCGCTGCACGGGGAGCGGATTGATGCCGGCGTCCGGGATGCGGTGCCACCGTCCCTCGAAGGTGACGGACTCCTGGGTCCATAGGGCCCGCATGACCTTGATCTGCTCGACGGAGCGCGCACCGCGGGTGTGAAAGTCCGTGCCCAGCGCCTCGTACTCGACATCGTTCCATCCGACCCCGATCCCAAGCCGGAGCCGCCCACCGCTCAGGACATCCACCTCGGCCGCCTGCTTGGCCACGAGGACGGTCTGCCGCTGCGGCAGGATGATCACGCCCGTCACCAGCTCGAGGCGCTGCGTGCATGCCGCGATGTACCCGAAGACCACGAACGGCTCGTGGAAACTGTGGGCGCTCGTGTAGGGCCCCGTCCACTTGGGCCGGCTCGCGGTGTTCGCGCCGACCACGTGGTCGTAGATCAGGAGGTGATCGTAGCCGAGCGACTCCGCGGCCTGCGCGTAGTCGCGCACGACGGCCGGGTCGGCACCGATTTCGATTTGCGGAAACACGACGCCAATTTTCATGTCCTGGCTGTTCGTACCGTGCGGGCGCGATTCCCTCCGGTGCGGCGCCGCGCCGGCCGGGAGCGGCGGCCGTCCGAGGGGTCGCCGGCGGCCCGAGACCGACCGCCGCTACAGGGTCAACGCCGAGCGCATTCTGGTGCAGAGCATCGCGGCGTCCACGATGCTCGCGCATCTCGCGGCGGCGGCGCTGGGCTACAGCGTGGTGGTGAGCGTGATCGGACAAGAGGAGATCCAACTCGATCAGATCATGAACTGGGACCGGCTGAATCGCCGCGCATCGGTGACGCGATCGTGTCGGTCTATCATCTCCACGATTCGGCGCGGCTCGGCGGCGGCAGCGCCATCGTTCTCACGGAAGAAATTTCCGCACCTCCGCCCGAGCGGGAAGTTCGTGCGGAGCGTGGAGGAGAAGACGATTAGACGCGGCGGGCCCTTCACTCTGCCCGTCACTGAGGCGGGAGCGCCAACCTCCACTCGATGATCCGCGTCAGCGAGACGAATCCGAGCCGTTCCAGGATCGGCCGGCTCGTCTCGCGCGCATCGACCCGGAGGTAGCGATACCCCCGCCGGCGGGCCTCCTGCGCGCGGGTCTGCACGAGCGCGCGGTAGATGCCGCGGCCACGGTACTCCGGGATCGTCCCGCCGCCCCACAATCCGGCGAACGACCGCTCCGGCGGACACTCCAGGCGGGCGCCGGCAACCGGCCGGCCGGCCGCATAGGCGACGTGGAGGCTGAGCGCGGGATCGCCCAGGCGCGCGCTCAGTTCACGACCGATTCGCGCCATCTGCTCCGCCTCGCTACGGCCAAACGCCGCGCTGCCCGCGGCGATCAGATCGGCGAGTCCGGCCGCGCCGGTGACGCGGCGGATGTCGATCCCGAGCGGCGTTGCCGTGGCGTCGCTTAACTCCGCGCCGGCATCGCCGGCGCGCGGTGGCGCGGCAAGGTCCAACACCATCAGCGTCTCGGGTTCATCCGGCTCAAACCCGACCGCCGAGAGCCGGGATCCCAAATCGGCGGGGGTGTCGTGGCCGTAGACCTTCCACTCGATCGCGCGGGCGCCCGCGGTGTTCGCGATCGCGTGAAAGAAGGCCACTTGTTCGGCGATGGCCGCGTCCGCATTCGCGGACGTCAGCCGTGCAAAGACGACCGCGTGCCAGGTGCCGAATCCGCGGACGACGTTTCCAACACGCTCGTATTGGACCCCGGGCCGGGGCGGCGGGTCGATGCGCATCTCCGCGTCGAAGCGGGCGAGGATCTCCGCAGGCGTCATGCTCGGCGACTGATCGCTCCGGAGCGCGGCTTCAGGCCCGACGCAGCGACCCGGTCAGGACGGCGGCCACCGCAAGCGGGAGCCAGACCCATGCCAGGATCGACGCGTGGGCCAGCACCGCCCCGATCGCCAGGGCCACGACGACGCCCGTCGCCACCGTCCAGTCGTCGCCGATGAGCAGATCCTTCCAGAACGCGAGGAACCCCGCAAGATAGCTCATGAGGATCCCCCATCGGGTGTGGCCGCGGCCGCGGCCCGCGAAGCCCGGGGGCTCAGCCATCTCACCTGGACGAGGCTGTACAGGGTTAGAAACGTCAGGATCGCAAGGATCGCGGCATCCGCCCCCGGCCAGTCGATCCCGATGCCCTCGCCGGCCCAGAAGATCCCGAACGTCGTGAGCATCAGACCGACCGCGAACTTCATCGCGTTTTCCGGCACGCGGCTGAGCGGTTGGTGGACGAGCAGCCCGGTCACCGAGACCAGGACGACGGCGGCGGCCGCGCCCCCGATCGCCAGCGGCAGGTTGCCGTGCGCGCTGCCGAACGTGAGGACGATGAAGACGACCTCGACCCCTTCCAGGAAGACCCCTTTGAACGAGACCGTAAACGAGTACCAATCGACGCCGGCCGGCGGCGCGTCGCCGGCGGCCAACGCGTCATGCACCTGGCGCTTATAGATCGCGTCCTCGTCGTGCAGCGCCTTGAACCCGGCCGCTCTTAAGATTGCCTTCCGCAGCCACTGGAGGCCGAACACCAGGAGGAATGCACCGACCACGAGCCGGAGGGCGTCGATCGGGATCATACGCAATCCCGGACCGAGCGCGGCGACCAATAGGGCGAGTGCGGCGCCCGCCGCGGCCATGCCGAGACGGACCGAGGGCCACCCGCGGGTGACGCCGAGCGCCAGCACGATCGTGAGGGCCTCGACCGCCTCGACCGCCGACGCGAGAAACGTCGCCAGGACCAAAAAGACCCACGTCATCGGTGCCGCGTTCCTCGTCTATCCCTCGCTGCGGGCAAATTGCCCGGTTTCGCGCGACCGCGCCCACATCGCGCGGAACGCCAGGATGCCAACCCCAAGATACAGCATATTTTCGGCGAGCGCGATGGCCGTGGAGCGCCAGTCGACCGACGGGTCGGCGAGCGCGCGGCGCGCCGCCTCGAAGACCCAGGTGGGCGGAATCCCGTACGCCACGGCGCGCGCAGCCGGCGGCAGCACGCGCAGCGGGAAGAACGCCGCGGTCAGCGGCTGGAACAGAAACACGGCGCCCCACGCGAGCGCCTGGATCCGCGTGCCGATCATGAACACGATGCCGAGCAGCACCAGGCCGACCGCCCACGCGAACACCGTCAGGTTGACGAAGAAGAGCGCCAGGTTGACGGCGCCGACCCGCCAGATCTCGAAATGGAAGGCGGCCGCGGCGATCGCCGAGATCATCGCGAAGATCACGAGCGTCTTGAGGAGTCCCGACAGGATTTGGGCGACGACGTACTCCGCGAGCGACAGCGGTGCCACGAACATGTTGCTCAGGTTGTGCGACCAGATGTTCCAGAGGCCGCCGACCGTGACGGAGTACTGGTTTACGCGGATGACGTCCCACAGCAGCATCCCGAGGATCAGGTACGATCCCGTGTTGGGATTGAGCACGCCGGTCAGAAACCCCGAGACGAACCCGAAGACGACAACCGTGATCAGGGACGTGTAGAACAGATCCACGATGATCTCGAGCGATCGCCGCGTAATGAACACTTCCTGGAGCAGGACCGCCTTCAACCGCTCAGACATCCGCGTCCCCCCGGGCGATTTTCAGAAAGACGTCCTCGAGCGTCGGCTTCTCCACCTCGATGTCGGTAATCCACACGCCGCGCTCGCTGAGGCCGAAGATCAGCTCGGGAATCCGCTGCTCCGTGGTGTCGATCACCACGCGGTGGTCCTGGGTGAACCGGAAGCCCTGCGCCCGGCCAGTGAGGAACGCCGCGATCGTGTCGCGATCGCCCTCCACGGTGAGCCGGAGCTGCGCCGAGCGAATCCGCTTGGTGAGCCCGAGCGGTGTGTCCTGCGCGAAGATGCGCCCGCGGTCGAGGAAGATCACCTCGTCACAGATCCGGGTGACCTCGGCCATGCGGTGACTCGTGTACAAAATCGACACACCGGCGGTGCGGCGGATCTCTTCGATGAGCGAGAGCGTCTTGTCCGCGATGTCGGGATCCAGCGCGGCCGTCGGTTCATCCATCAGGATGAGCTCGGGGTCGTTCAGCAGCGCTTTGATGAGGTTCACCCGCGTCCGCTGGCCCATGGACAGATCCCAGTACCGCCGGTCCAGCAGCGGCGTGACCTCGAAGTAGGCGGCCAGGGTCCGGATCTTCTCGTCGGGGCGCCGGAGCCCGTAGAGGTGGCCGAAGACAATCAGATTTTCCCATACCGTGATCCGGCCCTGGAGGGTGTTGTAGGATGAGGCGAAGTTGATGCGCTGGAGACAGGCCTGGCGGTGCGTGGCGAACGGCCGGCCGAAATAGACGATGCGCCCCGCGGTCGGCGTGGTGATGCCGAGCAGCATGTGAATCGTGGTCGTCTTGCCGGCGCCGTTCGGCCCCAGCAGGCCGACGATCCGGCCTTTCGGGATGGCGAAGGACACATGATCCACGGCCCGGAACCGGCCGAAGTCCTTGACGAGATTTTCTACCTCGAGCAACGCAGTCGACATCCGGCCCGTCCCTTCCGTGCGTTCACCCGTTCCACCCGCTATGAATTCGGTCACAGCCTTGCGCTTCGAGTCATGGTACCCTTGCGGTACGAGTGAAGTGACACGGGGGGGGAGTCACATGACCAGGGCGAAGCGAGCCGCGCACATCGTCCAGCGCGACCCGGCAGCCAAGACTCATCCCGGCCAGGGTCGCGGCGGCCGAACGTTCCACATCGACCGGCTGCCGCCCGGCTTCCACACGATCATCAGCCCCTCCACGTCGCAGCCCTGGCAGGATCTGCCGGCGCCGACCGGCCTGCCGCCGTTCCGTCTGCCGCTCCGCGCCGTGCTGACCGACGCCGCGATGCAAACCATCGGGCAATCCGGCCGGCTGGTCTTTCACGCGGTCGGCGATACCGGCGGGGTCAACACCCCGACTCCCCAGGAAATCGTGACGCGGTT